>JAGAEH010000229.1 GCA_017613225.1 Lachnospiraceae bacterium | reverse complement strand
GCGGAGACCGGCTCGTCCAGAACCACGATATCCGGTTCCAGGATCAAGGCGCGGGCAATGCCGATGCGCTGGCGGCGGCCGCCGTCCAGCTCATGGGGATAGGCGTTCAGCAGGCGCTTCTCCAGGCCTACCAGGTCCATGGCCCGCAGCACCATCTTCTCCGTCTCCTCTTTGGAGGGCTTCACCTCCATTGCCTCCAGCGAATCCCCGATCAGGGTCTTCACGTCGCGGCGCGGGTTCAGAGAAGAATAAGGGTCCTGGAAGACGATCTGCATCTTCTGACGCATCTTCTTCATCTTCCGCTTGTCGAACTTGGTCACGTCCTCGCCGTTAAAAAGCACTTCGCCGCCGGTGGGCTCGTGCAGGCGCAGGATGGCGCGGCCGGTGGTGGATTTTCCGCAGCCGGACTCGCCCACCAGGCCAAGGGTCTCGCCCTTGTTGATGTCAAAGCTGACGTCGTCCACGGCCAGCAGCAGGCCCCGCTTGGTCTTGAAATACTTCTTCAGGTTCTTCACCTGCAGCAGCGGTTCGTTATTGATGATCTCGCTCATTCCCTCAGCCCTCCTTTTCCATGGATACGGCCTGCGCCAGCGTCTTTGCCTTCCCGTCCTCAAACAGGAAGCAGCGCACCCTGTGGGTATCGCTCAGGCTGAATTCAGGCGGCACGTCCGTGCCGCAGCGCTCGGTGGCGTACGGGCAGCGGGGGTGGAACGCGCAGCCGGAGGGAATGTTGGTGGGGTCGGGCGTAAAGCCCTTGATCACCTTCAGTTCATCCTGCTCCTCGTCCAGCACCGGGATCGAATCGAACAGCGCCTGGGTATAGGGGTGTGCCACGGTGTTGTAGATCTCGCGCACCGTGCCGTACTCCACGACCTTTCCGGCATACATGATGGCAACATTGTCGCAGATCTCCGCCACGATACCCAGATCGTGGGTGATCATGATCATGGACATGTTGAACTTTTCCTTCAGTTCCTTCATCAGCTCCAGCACCTGGGCCTGGATGGTCACGTCCAGAGCCGTGGTGGGCTCGTCGGCGATCAGCAGGGCCGGGTTGCAGGAAAGAGCGATGGCGATGACCACGCGCTGCTTCATGCCGCCGGAGAACTGGTGCGGATACTCGTTGCCGCGGTTGCGGTCGATGCCCACCACTTCCAGCATGTCCAGGGCCTTCTCGTGGAGCTCCTTCTTGCCCAGCTTCTCATGCAGGCGGAGCATCTCCTCGATCTGGTCCGATACGCGCTTGACGGGATCCAGGGAAGTCATGGGGTCCTGGAAGATCATGGCGATCTCCTTGCCGCGGATCTGCCGCATGGTCTTGGCGTCGTACTCCATCAGGTCCTTGCCCTTGTAGATCAGCTCGCCGCCGGTCACCTTGGACAGGGGCTGGGGCAGGATCCGCAGGATGGCCAGGGCCGTGCTGGTCTTGCCGGCGCCGGTCTCGCCCACGAAGCCAAGGGTCTCGCCCTCGCCGATGGACAGGTCCAGGCCGTTCACCGCGTGCACCACGCGGCCGCTGGAATGGTATTCCACCGAAAGGTCCTTGACTTCCAACAGTTTTTCATAGTCTGCCATAGCCGCACCTCCTTAGTCTCTCAGCTTGGGATCGAGGGCGTCGCGAAGGCCGTCGCCGATCACGTTCAGGCTGAAGATGGTAAGCGCGATGCACATGCCCGGGAAGAATGCCATGTAGGCATAGTCGCGGATGTAGTAACGCGCGTCGGAAAGCATGGCGCCCCATTCAGGCGACGGCGGCTGAAGGCCGATGCCGATGAAGCTCATGCCGGCAGCAGAGAGGATGCAGATGGCCACGTCCAGCGTCGCCTTGACGATGATGGGCGCCAGGCAGTTGGGCAGGATGTGGCGCAGGATGATCTTAAAGTCAGAGGTTCCGACAGCCTTCGCGCCTTCGATGAATTCCTGATCCTTGACGGACAGCACCGCGGCGCGGACGATCCGGGAGTAGCCCGGGATCGTGGCAATTCCGACGGCGATCATCAGGTTGACCATCGAAGAGCCCAGCGTAGCGGTGATGGCGATGGCCAGCAGCAGAGACGGGATGGACATCAGGATGTCCATCAGACGCATGATGATGTTGTCCACGGCCTTGCCGAAATAGCCGGCGATGGCGCCTAAGAGGCCGCCCACCACGATGGCGATGGCCACGGCGATGAAGCCGATGATCAGGGACAGGCGCGCGCCCAGCAGGATACGGGAGAAGATGTCCCGGCCGAACTCATCGGTGCCGAACAGATGCGTGCCGCAGGGACCCATGTAGGCGTCCTCGATCACCTGCTCCGCGTAGTCGTAGGGAGCGATCCAGGGCGCCAGGATGGCGGCCAGGACCAGCAGGGCCAGGATGATGATGCCGGCCACGGCCAGCTTGTTGCGCAGCAGGCGCTTGATCGTATCCTTGGTAAAGCTGTATTTCTGCTCTTCCTGTTCTTTTTTCTTTTGCGGGAGAAACATGCTCGTCAGGATCATTTGCTCTTCCTCCCTCTTGAATACTGCGCCTTGATCTTGGGATCAAGGAAGGCGTAGATCACGTCGATCACCAGGTTGACCAGGCAGAACATCACGGAGATGAACAGCACGCAGCCCAGGATGACGGGATAATCGCGGTTCTTTAAGGCCTGGACCATCAGCCGGCCGATGCCGGGGATGGAGAAGATGGTCTCGGTCAGCACGGCGCCGCCGATCAGCTGTCCGAACTGCAGGCCGATGACGGTCACGATGGGGATCAGCGCGTTGCGCAGCACGTGTGAAAAGGTGATCATGAACTCCGAAAGGCCCTTGGCGCGCACCGTGCGGATGTAGTCCTGACGGATGACGTCCAGCATGCTGGAACGGGTCATTCGGGCGATCATGGCCGCGCTCTGCATGCCCAGCGTGATGCCGGGAAGGATCAGATGGCGGATGGTCTGGAAGCCCGATGACGGCAGCCATTTCAGTTTGACGGAGAACAGGATGATCAGCATCATGCCGGACCAGAACACCGGCAGGGAGATACCGATCAAGGCGAACACCATAAAGAAGTTGTCAAAGAAGGAGTACTGTCTGGTGGCGGAAACGATGCCGATGGGCAGACCGACCACAACGGCAAAGATGATCGCCGCCACCGCCAGCCGGACTGTGGCAGGCAAGGCGCTCAGTATTCTCTCGGTGACGGGCGTATGGGTCTCGTAGGAGGTGCCCATGTCGAATTTTGTCACAAAATTCTTAACATAATTGAGGTATCGGACGATAAACGGATCGTTGAGGCCCATCTCCTCCCGCAGCTGTTCCACCGCCTCTTTGGGCGCGCCGGTGCCGGCCATGATGGCGGCGGGATCGCCGGGAGTCAGCGAAAGCAGGCTGAAGATCACGAAGGTGACGGCGATAAAGATGGGGATCAGGGCCAGGATACGCTTGACGACATAAACTATCATAGTGCCCCCTGTCTTGAATCAGCTGCCGGGCAAAGGTCGCCCCCGCCCGGCAGCATTTTTGGAGTTACGTAAGTTTTTGGCTTATTTTACCCGCTTGATGTTGTAGTAAGGCTGTACGGAGCTGCCGGCAACTTTGATTTCGGCGATCTTGGCGGTGTTGATACCGTAGTTGACGGTGGTGTTGTACAGATATACCCAAGGCTTCAGCTCGGCCAGCTTGGCCTGCAGCTGTTCGTACAGCTCGGTACGCTTGGCAGTGTCAAGCTCGGTACGGGAGGCGTCGATCAGGCGGTCCACTTCCTCGTCCTGCAGGTAGGCCATGCCGCCCTGAGGGCCGATGTTGGCGCTGTGGAAGCAGGAGTAGAACAGGGCATCCGGGTCAGGGGTGGAGCAGCTGTAACCAAGCATGAACAGCTGGGTGTCGCCCTGATAGGCCTTGTCCAGGAACACGGCCCACTCGGTGTTGTCCAGAGTGACGCGGATGTTGGCCTTCGCCAGCTGCTGCTGCAGGATGACGCAGACGTCGCTGTATTCCTTACGGGTATCGGTGGAGAGGGTGATGTCCAGGCCGTCCGGATAACCGGCTTCGGTAAGGAGCTCTTTGGCCTTATCAAGGTTGAACTCGTTCTTGCCGACTTCGCTGTGGAACATGACGGCGTCGGAAATGGGAGCGGTGGCAACGGTGCCGTGGCCCAGGTTCATGGCCTGGTTGATGGCTTCGCAGTCGATGGCATAGGCAATGGCCTGGCGGACGCGGACGTCGGTCAGCGGCTCGGCGCTGCAGTTCATGGCCATCAGACGGATAGCCATGCCGACGGCGGTGGCAAGAGCCATGTTCTCGCCGTCTTCAACTCTGGAGAGGTCGGTGGCCGCCACGTCGGTGATCAGGTCCACGGAACCGGCTTCCAGCTCGATGGTACGGGAGGTAGCCTCAGGGATGAAACGCAGCTTGACTTTGGTGAAGTCAGGCGTATTTCCCCAGTAATCTTCGAAATAGGTCAGATCCAGCTCGACGCCCTGGTCCCACTTCTCAAACTTGTAGGGGCCGGTGCCGATGGGGCTCTTGTAGTAATCTTCTCCGGCTTCGGTAACAGCCTTCTCGGAGAGGACGCACAGGCAGACGTAGGTCATGTTGCTCATGAAAGGAGCGGAGACCTTGTTCAGGTGGAACACGACGGTGTAGTCGTCGGTGGCTTCCACGTTGTCGAAGTCAGCGGTAACGGACTTCAGGATGGCGGCTTCCTTCGCGCGGTTGAAGGAGAATGCCACGTCGCTGGCCTTCATCTCTTCGCCGTTGTGGAACTTGACGCCCTTCTTCAGCTTGAAGGTGTAGGTCAGGCCGTCCGCGGAGGCTTCATAGGACTCGGCCAACTTCGGTACGATCTCGCCCTTCTCGTTCACTTCCATCAGGGTCTCATAGATGTTGGTGAAAACGGTGTCGGACCAGGTGTCGATGGTCTGAGTCGGATCCATGGAGGCCGGCTCGCTGGTCAGCGCAACGTTCAGGGTTCTGGCTTCGGAATACAGCTCTTCGCTGTCGGAGCCGCCGCCGCCGTTGTTGTCACCGCCGCAGCCGACAACGGAAAAGACCATTAATGCTGCAAGCAGGAGTGCCAGCATCTTTTTCATTTTTTTCATAAAATTCCCCTTTCTGCCATAAGGCAATCAGAATACCATAATTATAAGCCCATTGTGCATATGTTCAAAATGATATAAAAACAATTTATTTCATTTTGTTTAATTATGTAAATCAATGACTTTTGTTTCATTACTTTTCCATATGTCTATGGTGAGTTTTTAATGCTCCGGAGCAGGTTTTTGTGCATTATTTAACGATAGGACTGCAAAAAAACAAGCGGTCCTTTAAAGCCGCCTGTTTGTGGTATTGAATAATAATGCATTCTCGGCACTGTGCAAACTGCACAAAGGCCTGTGAAACATGGTTCTCCGGGACAGATCAGTGCCCTGTCCGCCTCCTTCGGGGCCTGCCGGCTCAGCCCAGTTCCCAGGTGATGGTGACCGTATCGCTGGCGGTGATATCCTCCGGCTGGATGTCCAGATCCATGCTCTCCTCCATGGCGCCCATGGCCATGTCGTTGGTGGCCATCAGCTTGCGGGCGGGCATCACTTCCATCTCGACTCTCGCGATGGAGTAGTCCATGGTCTGGATGCCCAGAAGCTTCACGCCGGCCGCCGCCGCCAGGATCTCCGCCTTTTCCGCGGCGTCCTTCACCGCCGCCGCCAGCAGCTGATTCTTAGCCGCCTCGGGATCCTTAACCGTATAGCCGATGGAAAATTCCGGATCCACCTTTGCCTTTGCCAGCCGGGTCAGGATCTTCCCCAGTCTGTCGTTGTCGAAGGGGAAGTCCAGCTTCAGCCGGTGATGGTACTCATAGCCCACGAAGCGCTGGCGCCACCGGCCCTGCTTGTCCTCGTAGCCCTCATAGACAGGATCTGCCGAGAAAGAGAGGGTCTTCAGATCCTCTTTCGCGAAGCCCAGGTCCGCGAACAGCCCCCGCAGGACCTCCGTATCGTCGGAGGAGCGCTTCAGCGTCTTCGCGTACTCCTTTTCCTTGCCGTTTAAGTCCAGACGCAGCCGCATGATATCCGGCTTCAGTTTAACGGTGCCCGTGCCTGTCACTTTGATCGTTCTCATCTTCTCCTCCTTACGTGAAATGGGGACGGTTCTCTTTTCACCCCGTGCATAGGGGACGTTTCTCTATACACGCTCTCCCTACAGCACTCGTGCATAGGGGACGTTTCTCTATACACGCTCTCCCTTCATCTAATAAACTACAGCACTTCCCTGAAATACAGACCCGCAGTGCGGCGGAAGTCCGCCGGCGCGCCTGCCAGGTAAGTTTCATATACCTGCCGGCATTGATCCCTGTCTTCGATGGTAAAGTACAGCGTTTCAAAACCTGCCTCGGGCCTGCGCCGGTCCCCCACGTACATGGGCACGCAGTTTAGAAGCTCCGAATACTGCTTTTCCCTGCAGACGATGGGGAAGCGCTCCCCCTTGCGGTCCACCAGCTCGTTTAAGCCGCTGCAGCAGCCGCAGCCGTTTTTGCCCTGAGCGGGACAGCTGCGGAACTTCATCAGCGGCAGATAGCCGTAGGTCACAAAGCCCGTGTCCGGCGCCGCCAGCCCTCTGCTCTCGGCAAAGGCCAGTTCAAAGGACAGGGTCACGTCTGCCAGGCCCATGTTCCGGTACTGCTGCAGCGCCTCGCTGTTCAGCACGTTCAGGAACATGCCGCCGTGGACCATAAAGCCGAACTCCTTCGCCAGCTCCACCGCCCCCAGGTTTTCCGCCAGAACGTCCGTGATGCCGGCCTCTTTCGCGGCAGCCAGCTGCGCCTTCACCGCCGCCATGTGGG
>JAGAEH010000228.1 GCA_017613225.1 Lachnospiraceae bacterium | reverse complement strand
GGTTCCAAGGATACCCCGCCCGCATCCGTATTCGCTGTATATGAGGAACTGACCAAGGACGAGATGAAGCGTCAGTTCACCATCGGCATCGTGGACGATGTCACCAACCTGTCTCTGGAAGAGAAGCCCGCTCCCAACACGGCTGCGGAAGGCACCATCGAGTGCAAGTTCTGGGGTCTGGGCGGCGACGGTACCGTCGGTGCCAACAAGAACTCCACCAAGATCATCGGCGACTACACCGACAAGTACATCCAGGCATACTTCCAGTATGACTCCAAGAAGACCGGCGGCGTGACCGTCAGCCATCTGCGTTTCGGCGACAAGCCCATCAAGAGCCCTTACTACATCAACAAGGCTGACTTTGTGGCCTGCCACAATCCTTCCTATGTGACCAAGGGCTTCAAGATGGTCCAGGACGTCAAGCCGGGCGGCGTCTTCATGATCAACTGCCAGTGGACTCCCGAGGAACTGGAGCACCATCTGGATGCTTCCGCGAAGCGCTACATCGCCAAGAACAACATCCAGCTCTACACCATCAACGCCATCGACCTGGCCATCAAGGTCGGCATGGGCAAGAGAACCAATACCATCCTTCAGTCCGCGTTCTTCACCCTGGCCAAGGTAATGCCTCAGGAAGAAGCCATCGAGCACATGAAGGAGAAGGCAAAAGCCTCCTACATGAAGAAGGGCGAAGATGTGGTTAAGGCCAACTGGGATGCCATCGACGCCGGCGCTACCGCTTTCGTCAAGATCGACGTTCCCGCTGAGTGGGCCAACGCCGAGGACAAGGCCGACACCACCGTTCTGGAAGGCAAGCCCGAACTGGTCGCTCAGGTCAAGAACATCCTGAACCCCATCGACAAGATGGACGGCGATTCCCTTCCCGTTTCCGCTTTCATGCCTCATGTGGACGGCCAGTTCGAGCTGGGCGCTGCCGCATTCGAGAAGCGCGGCGTTGCCGTTACCGTTCCCGAGTGGGATGCCGAGAAGTGCATCCAGTGCAACCAGTGCGCTTATGTCTGCCCTCATGCTACCATCCGTCCGTTTGCGCTGACTGAGGAAGAGGTCGCCGCAGCTCCCGCTGCTCTGAAGACCGCTCCCATCAAGGCCGGCAAGGGCAAGGGCGTGTACAGCTTCACCATGGCTGTATCTCCTCTGGACTGCATGGGCTGCGGCGTGTGCGTAGGCACCTGCCCTGTCCAGGCCATCAAGATGGTCCCTCAGGAGAGCCAGCTGGATCAGCAGCCTGTCTTCGACTATGCCGTCGCCAAGACCGCTGTGAAGGCCGACATGCTGGGATCCAACAACGTCAAGGAAAGCCAGTTCCTGCAGCCGATGCTGGAGTTCTCCGGCTCCTGCGCAGGATGCGCCGAGACCGCATATGCCCGCCTGATCACTCAGCTGTTCGGCGACCGCATGTACATCTCCAACGCCACCGGCTGCTCCTCCATCTGGGGCAACCCGGGTGCGACTTCTCCTTTCACCACCGACAAGAACGGCCACGGCCCCGCATGGTGCAACTCCCTGTTCGAAGATAACGCCGAGCACGGCTTCGGCATGTATCTGGCCCAGGAGACCATCCGCGAGAACACCGCTGCCAAGGTCAGGGAAGTGATCGAGAAGACCGACGACGAAGAGCGCAAGGCTGTCTGCCAGGCATGGCTCGACACCTACAACGACGGCGAGGCCAACCAGGCCGCTTCCAAGGCTCTGATCGCCAATCTGGAAGCCAACGTCTGCTGCGACACCGTGAAGGAGATCCTGGCCAACAAGGATTACCTGAACAAGAAGTCCATCTGGATCTTCGGCGGTGACGGCTGGGCCTATGATATCGGCTTCGGCGGCGTGGACCATGTGCTTGCTGCCAACAAGGATGTGAACATCTTCGTATTCGATACCGAAGTTTACTCCAACACCGGCGGCCAGGCTTCCAAGGCTTCCAACATCGGTCAGGTGGCACAGTTCGCCGCAGCCGGTAAGGAAGTGAAGAAGAAGAGCCTTGCGGAGATCGCCATGAGCTATGGCTACGTATACGTGGCGCAGGTCGCCATGGGCGCCAACCAGGCTCAGACCCTGAAGGCCATCAAGGAAGCCGAAGCTTACCATGGTCCTTCGCTGATCATCGGCTATGCCCCTTGCGAGATGCACTCCATCAAGGGCGGCATGGTGAACTGCCAGAAGGAGATGAAGAAGGCTGTGGATTGCGGTTACTGGAACATGTTCCGCTTCAACCCTGCCGCTCCTACCAAGAAGTTCACCCTGGATTCCAAGGCTCCGGCCGGCGGATACCGCGAGTTCCTGATGAACGAGGCCCGCTACAGCCGTCTGACCCGCGAGTTCCCGAGCCGTGCGGAAGTACTGTTCCAGCGCAACGAAGACGCTGCCAAGGAGCGCTACGAGCACCTGCTGAAACTGGTCGATCTGTACGCAGACTGATCGTTGAAACAGTCGAATTAAGGTATTATACCGGGGCGGCCTTCGGGCCGCCCTTTTTTATGGGAGGTGAAATGGGGACGGTCCTCTTTTCACCTGTCATCCTGAGCGGAGCCGAAGGATCCCCTCACTTTTCACCTGTCATCCTGAGCGGAGCGCAGCGGAGTCGAAGGATCCCTTCACTTTTGTCTTGAATCCCCGCCAGTTTCGCTTATAATAAGTTCAAATACCCCTATGCGGGAGGGAAGGCAGAATGTCAAAGGACGCAGCATCCTTCTTTAAAAAACAGAACATCGAATTTTCGGCGGACCGCATTTTCATTAAGGGTCTGGGCGGCATGGCCCACGGCTTGTTCGCCTCGCTGCTGATCGGCACCATCATCAAGACCATCGGTTCCTTTATTCCGGGACCGGTAGGCGCTTTTCTGGTGGAAGTGGCCGGCTACACGACCCAGGCGCAGGGCGCGGCGATGGCGCTGGCCATCGGCTATTCCATGCAGTGTCCGCCCTACGTGCTGTACTCCCTGGCGGCGGTGGGCATCGCTTCCAACGCCCTGGGCGGAGGCGGCGGCCCCCTTGCGGTATACGTGATCAGCGTGATCGCTATATTCTGCGGCAAGCTGGTGTCCAAGCGGACCAAGGTGGACCTGATCGTCACGCCGGCAGTCACGATCCTGGTGGGCGTGCTGGCCGCGAAGATCCTGGCGCCGCCCATCGGCCAACTGGCCGTCCTGCTGGGAGATTTCATCTTCTGGGCCACCAACCAGCATCCTCTGGTGATGGGCATCATCATTTCGGCGGTGATGGGCATCGTGCTGACACTGCCCATCAGTTCCGCGGCCATCTGCGCGGCCCTGGGCCTGGTAGGCCTGGCGGGCGGCGCCGCCGTGGCGGGCTGCTGCGCCCACATGGTGGGCTTTGCCGTGTGCAGCTACCGCGAAAACAAGCTGAACGGCCTGGCTTCCATCGGCCTGGGCACTTCCATGCTGCTGGTGCCGAACCTGTTTAAAAAGCCTGTGCTGTGGGTACCGCCGGTGGTCGCTTCCGTCATTACCGGACCCATCGCCACCTGCGTTTTTAAGATGACCATGAACGGCGCGCCGATCTCCGCCGGCATGGGGACCTGCGGCCTGGTGGGACCCATCGGTGTGGTGACCGGCTGGTTCTCTCCGGGAGAAGCCGCAGCGGCCAAAGGCTTGACAGCCATCGCCCCCGGCGTGATGGACTGGCTGGGACTGGTGCTGATCTGCGTGGTGCTGCCGGCGCTGATTTCCCTGCTGGTGTCCGACCTGATGCGGAAGAAGAACTGGATCGCGGAGGGAGATTACAAGCTGACGCAGTGAGGAGCGCAGCCATCGGCTGCTTATTCAGATAGAAGAAAAGGCTGTCCGCCTCAAGCGGGCAGCTTTTTTATGGAGAAAAGGATCGGGGCTGTCCACTTCCGGCGGGCGGCTCTTCCTGTTTGAAAAGGCATAAATATTGAAGATAAACGGCAGAATAATGGTTGACAAAGGATAAAAAACGGTCTATGATCCGGATAAAGGAAACTTAGGAGAACAGCCATGACGATAGAAGAGATGAAGCGGATCAAACAGGAGAAGGGCTACAGCGTGGCAGATATCTCGGATCTGACAGGCCTTCCGGTCAGTACGGTCACCAAGATCTTTTCCGGGCAGACCGCCAGCCCGCGCAGGGCTACGGTGGCGGCGCTGGAAAAGCTGTTTTCGCAGCAGGGGGGCCGGGGGCACATGAATATACGGGGCAGTTACGATCTGAAAAAAGCGCTGCCGGAGGCCAGCATGCTGGGAGAGGCTGCCATATCCTACGGCGTTCCGCTTAAGAAGCAGGGCGACTATACTATCAACGATCTGGAGATGCTGGACGAATACCCCTGGGTGGAGCTGATCGACGGCGTCATCTATGACCGGTCATCCCCTACGGTGACGCATCAGCGGATCGCCATGGAGCTCTACGCCCAGTCCATGGGTTTCATCAAACAGAAAGGCGGAAAATGCGAAGCCTTTGCCAATCCCGTTGACGTCCGGGTCAGCCGGGAGGATAACAGGAACTGCCTGATCCCGGACTTTTTCATCGTCTGTGATGATAGTATCGTAGAAGAAGAGGGGATCATGGGAGGACCGGACTTCGTCGCGGAGATCGTCTCGCCGTCCTCCGAATATAAAGATACGGTCGTCAAACTGAAAAAGTACAGGGAGATGGGGGTCCGGGAGTACTGGATCATCGACCGGAAGCGCCGAAGCGTGTTCATCTATCTGAAGGATGATCCCATCGGCAGGATCCATCCTCTGTGCGGGAAGCTTGGCGTGGCGATCTACAACGGGGAACTGGAGATCGACCTGGACCGCATCGCGGCGATCATGGACAGGTTTTCTTAAATAGGAATGAGGAGCATCCTCAGATGCTCCTCATGGGGAACAGTGTGGTCCGTTTTGCTCGGACCGTTCAGCTGTGTTCCTCCCGTTCATATTCCAGAACTTCGCCGGTCTCCGCGTCGATGGTGATCTCATATTCAAATCCGTCGCTGAGGAATTCGACCTCATAGACGGTCTTTCCGTCTTCCACGTCCAGTTTAACACGGGCATCCGTGACCTTATCGGCTGTCAGACCGGCCTTCTGGAGGGCGATCTGTTTTGCCTCATCCTTGGTGATCTTTACGGAAGAGGGCAGCGGCGCGGGCATGCTTTCGTTCATGTCCGGCTGTTCGCCGTGGTCGTCGTCATCGTCGTCCTCCGCGTCGAGGAGCTCTTTCTCCGCGCTGAGGATCTCGCCGGTCCTGGCGTCGATCTCGTACTCGTATTCGTACCGGCCGTCCTCCAGATCCACGTCGTAGACCATGCAGCCGTCTTCCCAGTCCAGTTCGGTCTCGATCCTGACGGCATCCTTGTCAAGTCCGGCATCTTTCAGCGCGATCTCTGCGGCCGCCTCTTCACCGATATAGGCCCGGGTGCTGGCCTTTCCGATGGAGTCGATGGGTTCGCTTTCGCCTGAGCCACCCGTCGCTTTATGCGCGGCATACAGGTTGTTCAGCTCGTTGATGGTCAGTCCGGACAGTTCCTCTGCCTTGTATTTGGGATCCGCGGCCATCAGCACTTCGATCAGTCTGGCCTTGCCCACGCTGATGCCGTAAGTTTTGGCAAGATCTTCGGCAGTCTGATCTTTGTTCACCACCTGTCCCAGCACGGCGCCTTCCAGCTTGGCGTCACCCAGCAGGCCGCTTACCATGCCCATGAGTTTCTGCTCCAGGGCGGCCGCGGTGTTCGGATCGTCATTGTCGATGGAGATCAGGATGGAGTTGGCCAGTTCGCTTAAATAGCCGTTCCGGAGCATGGAGCCCACCAGGGCATTCACGGTCACGTCCAGATTGCTGCCTTCAAAGTCCATGCCGCCCATGATGATCCGTCCGTCCTCGTTCAGCGGGATCACTTCCAGCACCTTTTCCTTTTTGTTGGTGCGGATCTCTACGCTGGGGTTCACGTCCAGGGAGATCACCGAGGCTACCCTGCCGTTGGTCTGCCAGGCTTTAAAGCCCAGGAAGGCGCCCACGAGAAGCACAAGCGCCGCGGCGATCCCTGCAAAGCGCAGAGCAGGGTTTTTCCTTCTCCGGTGTTCGATGGAAACGATCTTCCCGGCCTGCCCGCTCTGTTCTTTGCAGTCTTTCAGGACAGAATCGAGGACGTTGGGCGTGATCTTTTCAAAACCGCTTTTTAATATATCTTCTATTTTCTGTTCGGTCATCGGTCTATCCTCCTATGCCACCATGGCGCGAAGCTTTTTGAGCGCGCGGTGATACTTTGAAAGGACGGTGGAAAGCGGAAGTTCCAGCAGGGAAGCGATCTCCCGGTGCTTGAAGCCCGCTGTCAGGTGCAGAGTGACGATCTGCCGCTCCTGATCGCCCAGCTGATTGAGACAGGCCTCCAGAAGCATCTTTTCTTCGATGTCAACGGCGTCGGAAGGCGCCTCGTATCCGCCGGTGTTCTCGTCGTCAAGGGAGAACTCTCGTCCGGACTCGCGCAGCTTTGAAAGACTCAGGTTCCTGGCGATGGTCAGGATCCAGGCCATGGGCTTGCCGTGGGAACGGTAGCTGCCGGCGGAACGCACGATGCTCAGGTAGCAGTCATGAAGGACGTCCTCCGCGTCATGGCGGCTGCGCAGGATCGACAGCGCGAAACTATGTACCGGCGTCGCGGTGAGCCGGTAGAGTTCTTCCAATGGATCCATGTTTCCCTCCGCGATGGCTGCTATCAGCGCATCCAGAGTTTTGTTGTCGGCCTGTGAAACGGCGTTTGCTGCAGTTGACATGCTTTCATCCTTTCACTCTGATAACGCGGCAGGAGAGCTTTTTATTGCAGAGATGAAAGATATTTTAAGATGATCATAGAAAAACCGGAGTCAGTCGATGATCGCCCTGCCCATGGATGGGCTTCCGGTGTACTTTTCACCGAGCTTGTTGGCCCAGTCCTCGCAGAACAGGGAGTAGTAGGAGATCTGTCTGTCGTGCCTCATTTTGTGGAAGATCGAGGCCTTGGCCCAGACGGTGGAAGGCAGGCCCACCACCAGCGAAAACAGCGGACCTAAAAAGATGGTCTGGATGGTGTGGCCGTATTCGTGAACCAGCAGCTGCTCGCTGCACCCCTTTTTGACAAAGATGAACATGCCCAGGGCCATGTAGCGGTTTTTGTCCCATTCGGTGACGATGGCTCCGTGGAAGCGGCGGTGCGGGCAGCGGATGTGGCGCAGAAAGATCAGGGATGCCGCAAGGTTTTGCAGGATCCCCCAGGTCCACTGGATGAAAGTGTATAAAAAAACAGGCATGTCCGGTCTCCTTCGCCTGTATTTTAGCAGGTTTTTAAGAGGAAGGAAAGATATGCTTTGTTTTTCGCTTTGCATATTCTGTCAACCTATACTATAATAGGTCTACCTATGGAATTATCATCATCAAAAAAAGGAGATTGATGTTATGGCACTTGTAACAACCAAAGAAATGTTTGAGAAGGCTTATAACGGCGGCTATGCCATCGGCGCTTTCAACGTGAACAACATGGAGATCGTCCAGGGCATCACCGAAGCATGCCAGGAAGAAAACGCTCCTGTCATCCTGCAGGTTTCCAAGGGCGCCCGCGCTTACGCGAACCACAACTCTCTGGTGAAGCTGGTAGAAGCGGCCATCATCTGCTGCCCCGACATCCCCATCGCGCTGCATCTGGACCACGGCCCTGATTTTGAGACCTGCAAGGCCTGCGTGGACGGC
>JAGAEH010000227.1 GCA_017613225.1 Lachnospiraceae bacterium | reverse complement strand
TCCACCATGGCCTCCAGCCGCTTGATCAGTTCCTTCTTTATGTCCACCGCCAGGGGGTCGTCCACCGCCCGCACGAATTCGATCACGTCCGGAATGGCCATGTCCGCCACTTCGGCGATGTTCTTCCCGTTGATCCTGCAGCTGCGGACCCGCTCATTCACCCGGGAACCGCCGCAGTCCGGACAGACGAAGGTGGAAAGCATGCCGTCCAGCACTTTCTGCTGGCGCTTCCCCTCCTTGGTGGTGATGATGGAGCGGTACATGCGGGGAAACATGCCCTCGAATTTGGCCGATTTGGGCCAGTTTGAAGGAGGATTCTTCAGCCGGATCTGAGGGGAATACAGGAAGAGATCCAGCTCCTCGGGCGTGTAGTCCCTGATCTTCTTGTTCAGGTCGAAAAGGCCGCTGTAGGCGTAGCGCTTCCAGCGCCAGGCCCCGGTGGTAAAGGTGGGAAAGTGTATCACGTCCTCGTCGTTCAGGCACTTGTCAAAGTCCACCAGCTTGTGGATGTCCAGCTCCGTCACCATGCCCAGGCCGTCGCAGCGGGGGCACTTGCCCGCGGGATGGTTAAAGGAAAAACTGTCCGAATAGCCCACGAAGGGCTTGCCCACCCGGGAAAACAGCAGGCGCAGCAGGGAATACACGTCGGTGTAGGTGGCCACGGTGGACCGGCTGTTGGCCTGGGGCTTCTTCTGGTCGATGATGATGGTCACCGGCAGGTTTTCGATCCGCTCCACGTCCGGCCTGCCGTACTTGGGCAGGTACTGCTGGACAAAGCTGGGGAAGGTATCGTTCAGTTCCCGGCGGGACTCTCCGGCAATGGTGTCGATGCACAGGGAAGATTTCCCGGAGCCCGATACGCCGGTAAACACGGTGATCTTCTTTTTCGGGATGTTTACGGAGACGTTCTTAAGGTTGTTCTCCGCGGCGTTGACGATTCGGATGTACTCCTGGCTCATGTCTGCTCCATGACTCCTTTTGCGCTCGATGGCGCGCTATCCTATTCATCATAATACAAACCGGTACGCCCCGCAAGGCATACCGGCTGAACTTTTTTATGGAGTTTTATAAAGGATCAATCTTCCTTTACGACGGGCGAATCAGGCGCGTTCTTCTTTACGCTCTCAATGCCGTTCATGCAGCTGGCTTTCTTCTTGTAGCCCTCGGAAGCGGCAATGATCTCGCCGTTGCGGGCTTTCAGACGGAAGCGGAACTCGCCGGCCTTGTCCGTGTAGACCTCGAATTTCGGATGCTTCAGCACTTCGAAATTCTCAACGGTCTGATCTTCCACCGGAGCGACGCAGTTCTTTCTGACGCTCTCGATGCCGTTCATGCAGGCTTTCTCAGTGGTATAGATCTCGGAAGTTGCGATGATCTCGCCGTTGCTGGCCTTCAGATTGAACTTGATACCTGTCTTAACAGTCTTAACCGCAAATTTTCCCATTATTCTCTCCTTTCAATTTTAAAGAAAACACTGAAAGATGCTTCAAAAAATAAAGCTCTTTAACATAGTATAATGGATAATGGAGGATAATCAAGCCTTTTTCGCAAATTTGACTGATTTTGAAGCTCAGAGCTCCATGCCCATCTCTTTCGCCGCGGCGGCAAAGAAGGCGCCGATGGGCTCGTTGACCTCCAGCAGCTCGCCGCTGTGCATGCGAAGCCCCAGCCGCTCGCGGTTGATCACCGCCAGCTTGTATCCGCCGTAGTAATCGATGAAGGACGCAGCTGGATACACCGACAGCGAAGTCCCGCCGATGATCAGCATGTCCGCGTGCCGGATGGACATGATGGCGCCGCTGACGGCCCGTTCCGGCAGTCCCTCCTCGTACAGGGTCACATTGCAGCGGATGACTCCGCCGCAGCTGCAGTGGGGCACGACCTCCTCCGATTCATAGATGTAATCCGCGGGATAGTGCTTTCCGCAGCGGACGCAGTAATTGTCCATCGTCGTCCCATGGATCTCGTAGACCTTCTTGCTGCCGGCTTTCTGATGCAGCCCGTCGATGTTCTGGGTCACCACTCCCTGCAGCTTGCCCATCTCCTCCAGCTTGGCCAGGAAATAGTGGGCGGCATTGGGCTTCACATGGCGGGCGTCCATCTTCTGACGGTAGAATTCGAAGAACACCTCCGGATGATCCCGCAGGCAGGAGTGGCTCAGCAGATATTCCGGGGAATAGGAATCAAAACGCACGTCGTGCTGGTTGTACAGTCCGTCCTTGCTGCGGAAATCCGGCACGCCGCTCTCCGTGGACACGCCTGCCCCGCCGAAAAAGACGATATTGTCTGATGATTCGACCATTTTCACAAACTTCTTCACAAGTTCAGCATTCATTTTTGTCCCTCCTGATCTGTCCTTACTGTACAGGAAAATGCCCACCGTTGGATGGGCCATCGCTTATCATGATCATTATAACAGGATTTTGGGCATAAAAAAAGTAGCGGGAGAGGGATTTGAACCCCCGACACCGCGGGTATGAACCGCGTGCTCTCGCCAACTGAGCTACCCCGCCACGTGAGTGGAATGTTCCTTGTTTTTTTGGAGTGGGGCCTACAGGGCTCGAACCTGTGACCCCCTGCTTGTAAGGCAGGTGCTCTCCCAGCTGAGCTAAGACCCCATCTCGTTCAAGGACGCTTTGACAGTATAGCTTTACAGCCGTTCCTTGTCAAGCATTATTTACGGAAAATACGGTGTTTTTCTGTCCGGAAAACCGGCGTTCTTCTGCCTGCTCCCGCAGGCCGGATCCTGCAGTCTTTTGCCGCCCTAAACACAGCCGGATCTATGAAAGGCCGCGGATCATGGCCGCCATCTCCTGCTGCAGACCGTCTATCTTTCTGACCATCTCAAACTGGTTTCTGGCCCTGTCCAGATTGTGGCCCGGTCTGTCCGTCTTGAAATAGACGTCGCCCCGCAGATAGTCCTCCAGGAAGCGGACTCCGCACTCCAGGGTCATCAGCAGGAAAGAGGCCGGCAATAGCTCCCGTTCCCTGGGAGCCAGCACTGCTCCGGTCTCCTCTAAGAATCCTTCTGTGAAAGCCCGGACCGCCCTCAAGTTCACTCTCACCCGGGAAAGATCGGTTTCATCCTCGGCCACCGTGGCTGCGGCGGTCCTCAGCGCGTCTCCGTAATCACAGAGCCTGCTGCCCGGCATGACGGTGTCCAGGTCTATCACGCACAAGGCCCTGCGGCTTC
>JAGAEH010000226.1 GCA_017613225.1 Lachnospiraceae bacterium | reverse complement strand
TTGTCCTTCCGCAGCATGGCCAGCTCGTAGAGCTCCGGCGGCAGCTTTTTCAGCGCGCCGTGGCGCTCCAGGATCTCGATCTTCTGCAGCTGCTCCAGGGAGGCCTTGATGGTCTTGTTCTGATTGGCGGTCTCGCAGTTGACCTGGCGGTTGATGGTCCCGCTGATGTCGTGCAGGATCCTGGCGTTTTCCAGATCCATCATCGCCTTGGACGCGCCCATCAGCCCCAAAAGCCTGGCGATGTCGTCCGCCCCTTTCAGGTAGACGCACCAGTCCTGCCGGCGGCGGTGGATCTTCCCCGCCACCTGAAGGCGGGCCAGCCTCTCCTTCGTCTCTTCGGCAGCCTCCCGCTCCCCGCAGTTCAGTTCCAGATGATAGGAACGCTTCGGGTCGCTGACAGTGCCGCCTTCCAAAAACAGCGTCCGCAGCGCGTCCCGGTCGGCCAGCTCCTGCTCCCGCTTTTTCGCGGCGGCGCCGGTCTTTTTTCTGCCTGCCCTGCGGCGCAGCGTCTCCTCCGCCTCGGCCAGTTCTGCTTTTACCTGTGCGGAAAACGTCATCTGAAATTTCCCAGCCTCTTCACTTCCGGCTCCAGCGTCACGCCGAAGCGCTCCCGTACCTGGCGCACCACCTCGTCCTGCAGGGCTGCGATGTCCGCCGCCGTGGCGTTTCCGGCATTGATCACAAAGCCCGCGTGCTTTTCCGACACCTGGGCGCCGCCCACGCGAAAGCCCTTCAATCCGGCCTGTTCGATCAGCGCGCCGGCGAAACGGCCCTTTGGCCGCTTAAAGTAGCTGCCGGCACTGGGGTACTCCAAAGGCTGTTTTTCCCGCCGCCTGGCCGCCAGTTCCTGCATCTTCGCCTGGATCACCTTCGGATCTCCGGGCCTCAGCTCCAGGGTGGCTCCCACGATGATGCTGCCCTCCTTCTGGGCGCGGCTCGTGCGGTAATCGTACTCCATCCAGGAGGCGTCCACTTCGCGGATCGTGCCGTCGGGATCCATCAGCCGCAGGCTGCGGACCACGTCCTTCATCTCGCCGCCGTAAGCGCCGGCGTTCATCAGCAGCGCGCCGCCGAAGCTCCCGGGGATACCCGCGGCAAACTCCAGGCCGGTCAGGTACATGCGGCAGGCATAGGAAGCCAACGCCGCCAGGGAGATCCCCGCCTGTGCGGTGATGGTGGTGCCCTTCACCTGTGCCTTGGCCAGGGCGTCACCCACATGGATCACCACGCCCAGATAGCCCCGGTCGGCCACCAGCAGATTGCTGCCCCGGCCGACGATGGTAAAGGGCAGATCCATCGCCGTACACCTGGCGACGATCTCCGCCAGTTCCTCTTCCGTCTCCGGAATACAGAAGAACCGGGCCGGGCCGCCCACGCGGAAGGTGGTATGCCTGTTCATGAATTCATGTTCCAGTATCTGCATTGTTTCCTCTAACAGATCCTTCGGCTTCGCTTCGCTCCGCTCTGGATGACAGCTTGCCGTGTATAAGGGACGTTTCTTTATACACGCTCCGCTTCGCTCAGGATGACGATCGCCTGTCATCCTGAGGGGCTCCGCCCCGAAGGATCCCCTCAGTTGGTATTCTTCATCAAATTTTCCTGCACCCTCTTATACAGCAGGTCCACGGCCTGATAGCCCATGGTCCGCTGGCGGTAGTTCACCGCTATGGCCTCCACGATCACCGCCAGGTTGCGGCCCGGCCGGATCGGCAGCGCGTAGCGCAGGATCTTGTTTCCCAGATATTCGGAGTACTCGTCCTTGTTGCCCAGACGGTCGTAGACCTTGTCCCGGTCCCACTCCTCCATGTGGATCTCCACGTCCACTCTCACTTCGTTTTTCACGCTCTGCACGCCGAACAGCGTCTTCACGTCGATGATGCCCACGCCCCGCAGTTCCACAAAGTCCTTGGTGATCTCCGGCGCGCAGCCGATCAGGGTATCGTCGTCCAGCTTCCTCAGCTCCACGGCGTCGTCCGCCACCAGACGGTGGCCCCGCTTGACAAGTTCCAGGGCGGCCTCGCTCTTGCCGATGCCGCTCTCGCCGGTGATCAGCACACCCTCGCCCAATACGTCGATCAGCACCCCGTGGATGGTGACCGTGGGAGACAGCCATCTGGACAGATAGTGGCTGATCCGGTTGAACGTCTCCGTCGTACCGGTATTGGTGGCCAGCAGCGGGATCTCGTACTCTCTGGCCAGGGCCAGAGTATCCTCATCCGGCAGGTTGCCCCGGCAAAAGATCAGGCAGGGGATGCCCAGGCCGAACATCTTCTCCAGGTTGCGGCAGCGGTCCTCCTTGCTGAGAGTCGCCAGATAGGCCACTTCCACCCGGCCCAGGACCTGCACCCGCTTGCCGTCAAAAAAGTCGAAAAAGCCGGTGATGGCCAGCGCCGGACGGTTCACGTCCGCCGTGACGATCTTCTTTTCCTCCGCATCGATGTCCGGTGTCAGATTGCGGAGCCCCAGCTCCGCCGCCATCTTTGCTACTGTGATCAGTGCCATTGTGGTCCCCTCTCGCATTTGCAGCATTTCGTATAACGGTTTAATTATAATCTCCTTTTGCAATTCCTGCAATGCGCGTTTGCGAAGCATTGAACAGCAATCTTCCCCATGATATAGTTATATATATTTCTAGTTTAAGAAAGATAAACTCTTATGAAGGAAAAACGTTATTTTATTCTGGCGATCCTAATTATTTTAACAGCTGTATTGTTGGCTGTATTTAGCTCCAAAAGCGAAGCGGCCGATGATAATACCCCCGAAACCGCAAGAGAACGCATTACTGAAATAATACTCGCTCTGAACCTCTCCGACAACAAGGATGAAGTGGAAAGTCAGCTTCATTTCATTGACAAATCAGCCGAATTGACTGGCGGACAAAGAACACTTCATTCTTTTATGATTGGCGATTATGTTGTTTATTACGATGCCAGAAACAGCTTTGTCAATAGGATCATGAGCCAGCGCAATCATGAGCCTTCATTAGTATTGTCTATTGATGAAACGATACTGCAATGTGATAAGGCATTCGAGGCTGTAATGAAGAAAAGCATTGAATCTTCGGATAGTATTATTAAAAACCTTATGTATTCAGATGAGTCGGATGCTTTTGTCGGCGTTGGCTACTACTGTGTTGTAGAAAATGTTAAGATCCCTGCAGCAAGTATATATTACGACAGGGAAGGAAAACTGGCAGATGCAGTTTTCTTCTACAGTAATGATGTCGGGGGACTCCGAAACCGTGAGAGCAATATCACAGAGGAAGCCGCAATAGAATCAGCAGAAAAAGAAATACGTCGTTTTCTGGCTGAGCATTTTCCGGACAAGAAGCTGGTTGTTCCCACAAAAGATTCTTTGGAATATAAGGGGCTTCAATACCTGATCGGTGAAGAAAAAGTATGCATGGAGATCGAGTACGAATCCTTCTCGGAAGACTTTGGATTCGAGATCTACTTCCAGATCTATGTGGATGCCTCTACGGGTGATATAATAGCGAATAATAATAATCTGTACTAAAGGCCTTTAATAGTTTTAGAGAAAAGCAAAGGACTCGTTCATTCTTCAAAGGGAGGGATGAACGAGTCTTTTGCCGCGTCCCCCTCCTGAATAAAGACGTTGGAAAGCTCCAGCCGACAGGCTTCATCCAGCACGCGCTCATACTCTCGCTTCGTCAGTTTCCGGGAAAGCAGCGGGTGGGATGCCATCCGGGGCATGGGCGTGTACTGGCTCATCAGGCTGATAAGGATCCTGTCTTCATAGGTCTCCGCCAGATACCGCAGGATCGAAACGGCCTCCTTCACGTGACCCGGCAATACCAGGATGCGGACCAGCACGCCCTTTTGAAGCAGGCCGTCTTCGTCATAGATCAGTTTCGGCTGCTGCCGTACCATCTCCGCCAAAGCTGCCTTCGCCGCCTCCGGATAATCCGGTGCCGCGGACAAGGCCGCCGCCGTTTCACTCTTCCAGTATTTGAAGTCCGGCATCCACACGTCCACGGTATCGGCCAGTGCTTCCAGTACTTCGGGGCGCTCATATCCGCTGGTGTTGTAGACGATGGGGATCACAAGTTTCTTTTCCCGTGCCAGTTCCACGGCGCTTGCAATCTGTGGGGAAAACTGCGTGGGCGTCACCAGGTCGATGTTGTGAGCGCCTTGTTCCTGCAGGTCCAGGAAGATCTCCGCCAGTTCCGGCACGCTCACCGCCCGGCCCACCGGCCTGCGGGAGATCTGCGCGTTCTGGCAGTAGACGCAGCGCAGAGTGCAGCCGGTAAAAAAGACGGTTCCCGCGCCGCGGGTGCCGGAAATGCAGGGCTCCTCGTAAAAGTGCAGGGCTGCCCGGGCGATCCGCACCTGGTCCGTGCAGCCGCAAAAACCCGTCTGCCCCGCCGTGCGGTCCACGCCGCACATGCGGGGACACAATCGGCAGCCGCTGTCATCCTGAGCGCAGCGAAGGATCCCTTTGACATCGGGGGATCCTTCGTCGCTTCGCTCAGGATGACAAATGGAAGACTCCTCAGGATGACAGAAATAGCCTTCTCTCTGCTGCATCGCTTCACTCATCCTCCGGGATCTCCCCGTCGTGGAAGAAGGCATAGACCGTCTTCGCCGCCGTCCGGTTCATCTCCGGGATCGCCAGCAGGTCCTTGTATGTGGCCGCCCTCATGTCGTCGATGTTGCCGAAGGTCCGCATCAGCGCGCGCCTTCTGGCGGGGCCGATGCCGTCGATATCGTCCAGCACCGAGTGAACCTGCCCCTTGCTGCGCAGGGAGCGGTGGTATTCGATGGCGAAGCGGTGGGCCTCGTCCTGCACCCGGGTGATCAGCTGGAAGACCTCCGAATGCGTGTCGATGGGCAGTTCTTCGTTATCCTTGAACAGGCCCCTGGTGCGGTGGCGGTCGTCCTTCACCATGCCGCAGACCGGGATGGAGAGCCCCAGCTCCCGCAGCACGTCCTCCGCCACGTTCACCTGGCCTTTGCCGCCGTCCATCAGGATCAGGTCGGGGAAGGCCGTGAACTTGCCGTATTTTTCATCCAGGCGGTTCTCCCGCATCATCTGCTGTTCCTCCAGACCGTGGGAAAAGCGCCTGGTCAGCACCTCCGCCAGGGAGGCGTAGTCGTTGGGGCCGTCCACGCTCTTGATGCGGAACTTTCTGTAATCGTTGGGCTTGGGCTTGCCGTTTTCGAAGACCACCATGGAGCCCACGGACATGAAGCCGCTGATGTTGGAAATATCGTAGGCTTCGATCCTGGTCAGCACGGGCAGGGAAAGCATCTCCGCCAGGGCCTTCTGGGCGCCGATGGTGCGGGCCTCCTGGCGCTTGGCCTTCTCTTTGTTCTGGGACAGCAAAAGCTTGGCGTTCTCCTCCGCCAGCTCCAGCAGTTTGTGCTTTTTGCCCCGTTTGGCTGCCACCAGATTCACTTTATGACCGGTCTTCACCGCCAGCCAGCGCTCGATGCTCTCCGCCTCCTCCGGCATCTGCTGCAGCAGGATCTCCCCCGGAATAAAAGGCGTGCCGCTGTAGAACTGTTTCAAAAGATCCGAAAGGATCTGGGGCAGTTCGTCCCCTTCGGCGGCCTTGATGCGGAAATGGTCGCGGCCGATCAGTTTGCCGCCCCGCACGAAAAAGACCTGGGCCAGCACTTCCCGGTCGTCCATTGCCACGGCGATGACGTCCCTGTCCTCCTCGCCGGTCTCGGTGATCTTCTGGCTCTCCCGCAGGCTGCGGATGCCGAACAGCAGCTCCCGGAAGCCCGCAGCCGCCTCGAAGTCCAGTTCCTCCGCAGCCGCGCGCATCTTCTGCTCCACCACGTCCTCCACTTCCCTGTAATTGCCCTCCAAAAAGCGCAGGGCTTCCGCCAGATTGGCGCCATAGGCCTCCCGGCTCACACAGCCGGCACAGGGAGCGTCACACAAGCCGATATGCTGGTCCAGGCAGGGCCGCTCCTTGCCGATCTCCTCCGGCAGCCTGCGGCTGCAGGTGCGGATCTTGTACAGTTTCTGGATCAGTCGGATGGCGTCCCGCACGGCGCCCGCGTTAACGAAAGGCCCGTAATAACGGGCCTTGTCGTGCTTCAGCTTCCTGGCAAACATGATCCGGGGATAGGCCTCCTCCACCGTCACACGGACGAAGGGGTAGGTCTTGTCATCCATCAGCATCGTGTTGTACTTCGGATGATATTCCTTGATCAGGTTGCACTCCAGCACCAGCGCTTCCGTTTCAGAGTCGGTCACCATGTACTCGAACCAGGCGATCTGGGAGATCATCCGCTCGATCTTGGGGGTGCGGTCGTCCCGCTTCTGGAAATACTGGCGGACCCGGTTCTTCAGCACCACGGCCTTTCCCACATAGATGATGCGGTCTTCCGCGTCGTGCATCAGATAGACGCCGGGCTTGTCGGGCAGCTTTTTTAATTCTTCTTTCAGGTCAAAATTTTCCATTTATGCTATTACAGATCCTTCGACTCCGTGCGCTTCGCGCACTTCGCTCAGGATGACATTCCTCTGTCATTCTGAGGAGCCTTCAGTCTGCCATCCTGAGGGGCCATCTGTCTGTCATCCTGAGGGGCCATCTGTCTGTCATCCTGAGGGGCCATCTGTCTGTCATCCTGAGGGGCTTGCCCCGAAGGATCCCTTAGGGTTCAGAGGATCCTTCGACTTCACTCGCTTCGCTCGTTTCGCTCAGGATGACATCCGGCGCCGCAGGCACTGCCTCTTCAGCTGCCTGGTGGGCTTCCTCAGCCGTCCCGGCAGTCTCTTCCAGAGCCGCCGTGGCATCCTCTTCGACCTTTTTCACAGCCTCTTCGGCAGCCTTCGCGGCATCTTCGGCAATACGGACGGCTTCCGCCTCCGTTTCTGCCTTGATGCGCTCTTCGTCCTGCACCTGCTTTAAGATGCTCATGAACTCCTTGCCGGTGATAGTCTCCTTCTCGAACAGGTAGCCGGCAATGCGCTCCATGGCGGCCCGGTTGGCGCCGATCAGAGCCTTGGCCTTCACGTAGGATTCCTTCAGCATCTTCTTGACCACCTCGTCGATCTGAGCGGAGGTGCTCTCCGCGCAGTTCAGCACCGAACGGCCGGTCAGATACTCGTTTTCGATGGTCTCCAGGCTCATCAGGCCCAGTTCTTCGCTCATGCCGTAGCGGGCTACCATTTCACGGGCGAGCTTGGTAGCGCGCTGGATGTCGTTGGCGGCGCCGGTGGATACGGATTCAAAGAAGAGCTCCTCCGAAGCGCGGCCGGAAAGCAGGGTCACCAGCTCGGCCTCCAGCTCCACCTTGGTCATCAGGAACTTCTCTTCCTCCGGCGTCTGCATCACGTAGCCCAGGGAACCCATGGTACGGGGCACGATGGTGATCTTCTGCACCGGCTCCGTGTGCTTCTGCAGAGCTGCCGACAGGGCGTGGCCCACTTCGTGGAAAGCCACCATCTTCTTTTCCTTGTCGTTCATGATGCGGTCCTTCTTCTCCTTGCCGGCGATGACCACTTCCACCGATTCGAACAGGTCCGCCTGGGACACCGCGTGATGGTGCTTTTTCACTGCAAGGATGGCCGCTTCGTTGATCATGTTGGCCAGGTCGGAACCCACGGCGCCGGGGGTGGCCATGGCGATGGCCTCCAGGTCCACGGTATCGTCCATGTTCACGTTCTTGGCATGTACTTTCAGCACTGCCAGACGTCCCTTTAAGTCAGGCTTGTCCACAATGATGCGCCGGTCCAGACGGCCGGGACGCAGCAGGGCGGGATCCAGCACTTCGGGCCGGTTGGTGGCCGCCAGGATGAACACGCCCTTGGAAGAATCGAAGCCGTCCATCTCCGCCAGCAGGGCGTTCAGGGTCTGCTCCCGCTCGTCGTTGCCGCCGAAGCGGTTGTCACGGCTCTTGCCGATGGCGTCGATCTCATCGATGAAGATGATGCAGGGAGCCTGCTGCTGGGCGTTCTTAAACAGGTCGCGCACACGGGAGGCGCCCACGCCCACGAACATCTCCACAAAGTCGGAGCCTGCCAGGGAGAAGAAAGGCACCTTGGCCTCGCCTGCCACGGCCTTGGCCAGCAGCGTTTTGCCGGTGCCGGGAGGGCCTACCA
>JAGAEH010000022.1 GCA_017613225.1 Lachnospiraceae bacterium | reverse complement strand
TCATGGAGACCATATTGCCCCGGATGCGCTGCATGACCTCATTGGGTGTCTTGGTGACGTCGTAGGCCTTGTCGCCCATATTCAGGCGCACTTCTCCGTCTACGATCTGCCCCTGGGGCCGCTGCAGCAGCTGCATCAGCGAAAGGCTGGTAACGCTCTTGCCGCAGCCGCTCTCACCCACGACGCCCACGGTTTTGCCGATGGGGATTTCAAAAGTCACACCGTCGACGCTGTGAACGACGCCGGTATCCGTGAAGAAATAGGTGTGGAGATTGTCGAACTCCACCATGTTGTTGGGGTCGTGCATCCGGGTGAGATACTCCGACTCCGGCACGTTTTTGCGCTTGCGCTTCTTTTCGTACTGATTGGTGATCCTGCGGTTTTCCCGGGAGATCCTGCGGGATTCGCGGGCGGAAAGGTAGCCGTCGTTATTCTTGCCTGCCATAGAGCATCTCCCTCCTTATCGCTTCATCTTCGGGTCGAAGGCGTCGCGCAGGCCGTCGCCCACCAGATTGAAAGCCAGAACGGTCATCAGGATGCAGATGCCTGCGGGGATCCAGATGAACAGATAATTCGTCAGGACGAAGGTGTTGTTGACGTCGGTGATGATGTTGCCCCAGGAGGCGAAGGGGAACTTGACGCCCAGGCCCAGGAAGCTCAGCGTGGCCTCCGTGAGGATCGTTCCGCCGATGCCCATGGTGCAGCTGACGATCAGCTGGGGGATGACGTTTGGCACCAGGTGCCGGAAAATGCGCCGGGAGATGCGGATGCCGCTGGCCTCCGTTGCAACCATGAATTCCTGCTCACGCAAAGAGAGGATCTGTCCGCGCACCAGACGGGCCAGCCCGGGCCAGCCCAGGAAGCCCAGGATCAGCATGAGATACAGCATGCGCAGCCGGGGCGGGACGGACATGGCGTCCATGGCGGCGCCCAGAATGATGATGATGGGCGTGGAGGGAATACAGTAGAACACATCCACGATGCGCATGATGAGCTGATCCACCCACTTGCCGAAATACCCGGCCAGACCGCCGAGGATCACGCCGATCACCAGGGCAATGAACTCCACGATGAAGCCGATCACCAGGGATACGCGACCGCCGTACATCAGTCGGGCCAGCATGTCCATGCCGTTTTTGTCCGTGCCCAGGGGATGCTCCCTGCTGGGGAAGGAATAGGTATCGTAGGTGCGGGTGGGCGTCTCCTGGAGCACGTTCCAGGTCTTCACGTCGGGCTTGTAGGTGATGAAGTATTCGCTGGTGACGCCGTCCTCATCGGTGAAATAGAATTCATCGTCTCCGGATTCCAGAGCGACCACCAGCTGCTCCTGAAAGTCCCGGGAAAGGAAGATATCCGGCAAGATAGCCTGCACCACGTAGCGGCTGATGAAGGCCACTTCCCTGCCCTCCTCTTCCACGAGGCCGCCCTCGCTGATGGAGTAGGCCGTTCCGTCCACGGTAAAGCCCCCGGCGTCGTTGCTGTAGGCCTTCAGGGCGCTGTAAACGAAGTTGAAGCTCAGAGCTTCACCTGCAACGCTGGAGCTGACCACGTCCTTGAAGGCGATGCCGATCACGGTCCCGTCGTCCAGGGAAACGGAATAGAATTCGTCGCCCTCCGTCGTGATATGGTAATTCACGTTCCGGTAGGTCACGGTTTCCTTATGTGTGGTGATGCCCAGCACGGCCTGAGCCTGGATGATGGAATCGAAGGTCTGCCCCTCCGCCGCCATGAAGCGCATCTCTTCGTTTTTGACGGCGCCGGCATAGTCTTTTTTCTGATAGGTCGTAGTATAGAAAAGCTGGTCCTGCTTATAGGGGTTCAGCAGTCCTCCCAGGAAGGAGAACAGGAACATGAACGCCAGGATCGCGAGGCCCACCACGGCGATGCGGTTTCTGAAGAAGCGCTTTGCCACCATGGCGCCGGGAGAAAGCACCTTTACGCGGCGCTCGTCGTCCAGGGCATATTCCTCTTTGTTTTCAGGCACGGGATTCGCGTTCTTCATTTCTTCCATCTTGTCGCTCATCGGTCTCCCTCCTTCCTCAGGACAGGCGCACGCGGGGATCGACCACGGCGTACAGCAGGTCCGAGATCAGATTGCCCAGCAGCGTCAGAATGGCAAGGAAAGCGAGGTAGAACATGGAAAACGGGATATCGCCGGCAACCATGGCCTGGTAGGAGGCGTAGCCGATGCCGGGGATGGAATAGAGGGTCTCCGTGATGAGGGCGCCGGAGAAAAGACCGGGAAGGCTGCCGCCCACGATGGTGACCAGGGGGATCAGCGTATTGCGGAAAGCGTGGAGATAGATGACCTTCCGTTCGCTGAGGCCCTTGGCCCTGGCGGTGCGGATATAGTCTGCGTTCAGGACCTCCAGCATGTTCGTGCGAGTATAGCGCATGAGGGAGCCGATGCTCAGCACCACCAGGGTGACGATGGGGAGCACCAGATGATGCGCCTTATCCAGGAATTTTCCCCAGGCGTCCAGCTGCGCGTAATTCCGACCCACCAGGCCGAATAGATCAAACCACCCGAGCTTGACGGAGAACACCAGCTTCAGCAGGGAGGCAAAGAAGAACGTCGGGAGGGAAATGCCTGCCAGGGCAAGGATGGAGATGGTGTAGTCCGTTTTGGAATACTGCTTCGTGGCGGCGATGATGCCCAGGGGGATGGAGATGATGAGCTCAAAGAACATGGTGATGACGCCCATGACGAAGCTGAGCCAGATCGTCTGATGGAACTCCTCCACCACGGGCACCGTCCAGAACCAGCTGTCGCCGAAGTTGCCCGTAAAGAAGTTGCCCAGCCAGTTGAAGTAGCCGAAGAGATAGCCCTTGTCCATGCCGTACATCGCCGTGAGCTGTGCCATCCATTCCTCGTAGCTCTTGGAATTGGGCTGCATGGACTTCTGCAGCGCCACCCGCTCGATATAGGATGTGGGCAGACAGCGCAGGATGACGTAGATGATCAGCATCACAAAGAAGAAGATGATCACCGAGTAGATCAGGCGCTTCAGGATGTATTTATGCACGCTTCAGACCTCCGTTCGCGGATAAGAATAACGGAACCGGAGATTTGCAGGCCCCCGAGATCTCCGGTCCCGGCGCCGCACAGAAAAAAGCGGCTCGATGGGGAGCCGCTCTTTTCTTTACGGCGTCGCCGCATCCCCGCTTTTCGGCGGGGATGCGGCAATGGATCAGTCTGTTCAGTTCATCTGCAGATTCTGGATCTCCGCCATCCAACCGTAGAAGGTGGTGATATCGGGAGTGACGGTATCCAGGTCAACGCGCTCGGTGCTGAAGATAATGGCGTTCTGCCGCTGATAGGTGGGGATCTCCACGGCCCAATCGATGATGATGTCCAGGCAGGCCTTGTACATCGCCTTGCGGTACTCCTGGTTGGTGGAGGCGCGGGCGTCGAGGATCAGCTGGTTCAGGTCCGCATCGTCGATGGCGTACTGGTAGTTGGAGCCGCCGGCAACATGGGTGGCGTCGCCGGAGAAGTAGATCTGATACATGTCGGGATCGACGGTGGCGCCCCAGGCGGCGGCCCAGAAGGCCACGGTCTGCGCACGCAGAGCGTCCCACAGCTCGGAGGAGTTGGTCAGGTCCTTGATGATGAGGTTCATGCCCATGTCGGCCAGGGCGTTCTTGGTCTCGGTGACGATCATGAAGGCGGGGTGGTCGCCGGTGCCGTCG
>JAGAEH010000225.1 GCA_017613225.1 Lachnospiraceae bacterium | reverse complement strand
TCCAACGTGGGATTTGTGACCCACGACGTGATCCACACGATGCTGAACGCGAAGGAGCCTGGCAGCGGCCACATCGAGCGGGTGGGCTGCATCGAGGTGATGGACAACGTCTTCATCGGCTCCGGCACCAGGATCCTGTACGACACCCGGATCGGCTCCAACGTGATCATCGGCTCCGACAGCCTGGTGAACAAGGATATCCCGGACAATTCCGTGTACGCGGGGGTGCCGGCCAGGTTCATCTGCACTTTTGACGAGTACGTGGAAAAGTCCAAGGCCTATTCCGAGGATTTCCGGGCCAAATTCGGGACGCCGAAGATCAAGGACATGGACGACGCGCTGGCGGAGCAGCTCTACCGGGACTTCGTGAGCAGAAGAGCGCATTCCGAAAATGAGGAAGGATGACGGCATGAAGGCACTCATCGTTGCGGGCGGGCTCCCGCAGATCGAACTGATCAGACAGCTGAAGGAACGGGGCATTGAAACGGTGCTGGCGGACGGCAGTCCCAAGGCCATCGCGGCGCCCTATGCCGACAGCTTTCACGTGATACCTATTTTTGACATCGAGGCGGTGAAGGACCTGGCCGTAAAGGAGCAGGTGGACTTTTTGATCACCGTCTGCGCGGACCAGGTGCTGCTGGTGGTGGCCCAGGTGGCCGAAATGCTGGGCCTGCCCTGCTACATCGATTACGAGACCGCCCAGGACGTCTCCGACAAGATCCGCATGAAGCGCATCTTCGCGGAAAACGGCATCCCCACCTCCCGCTATGTGCAGACCTCCGGCCTGGAGGATCCGGCCATCGAGGAACTGTGCTACCCCCTGGTGGTAAAGCCAGTGGACGCCTACAGTTCCCGGGGCGTGCGGAAGGCCAAAAACCGGGAGGAGCTGGAGACCTTCTATAAGGAAGCCCAGCACATCAGCCGCAGCGGCGGCGTGATCGTGGAGGAGTTCTTCGAGGGAGAGGAGATCAGCGTGGACGCCTTCGTGGTGAACGGCAGGGCGAAGATCCTGATCGTCACCAACAGCGAAAAGGTGAAGGACGAGGGCCGCTTCGTGATCTTCCGGGGCCGCTATCCCGCCTCTTCCGGCGTGAACCCGGCCATCTTAAAGCAGATCGAGGAGATCTGCCAGAAGATCGCGGACGCCTTCCATCTGGTGAACGCGCCGCTTCTGGTGCAGCTCTTGTCCGACGGGGAGAAGGTCTCCGTGCTGGAGTTCTGCGCCCGCACCGGCGGCAACATGAAATACCTGCTGATCAAGTACTCCTGCGGGGTAGACGTGATCAGCGCCACCATCGACCTGTTCTTGGGCAGGACTCCCGACGTGGAGACGAAGGACACCGGCAACAGGATCGTGGTGAACGACTTCATCTACTGCCATCCCGGCGTCTTCGACCATCTGGAAGGCTTCGAGGAGATGCAAAAGCAGGGGCTGATCAACGAATATCACGCGGTGCGCGCGCCGGGCTTCGAGGCCCGCGGCGTCACCAGCAGCAGCGACCGGGTGGCGGGCATGAACATCGTCGCCCAGACGGTGGAAGAGTTCAACCGCAAGCACCGGATCATCGTCGACACGGTAAAGGTGATCGACACGGAAGGCCGGGACATCATGCGGCACGACCTGCTGCCGGATCTTACGGATGTTTCGCTCTGAGGAGCTGAACATAGATACTATTTTAGGAGGGGCTAGTTTATGCCAGTTGAGTTTTTATACCTTGCGGCAGTCTTTGTGGTGGCCATCCTCGGCTTCACCCTTTTAAAGAGACCGCTGTATGAGTGCATGTTTGTAGCGTTCATCGTATTGGTCGCTATAACGAATTCCTGGACGAGCATCTGGGACTTCATCTGGAAAGGAATGAAGGACTCCAGTCTGTACGTCATCATCGTGTTCATTATCTCCGCATCGCTGCTCTCGAAGACTTCGGTCATCGATGACTTCATTGCCATCATTCTGGGTATCTTCGGCAGGATGCGCGGCGGCGCGGGCTTCGTGGCCATCATCGGTTCCACCTACATGGGTTCGCTGTCCGGCTCCGGTCCCGGCAACGTGGCCACCACCGGCGTGTTCACCATCCCTGCCATGATGCATTCCGGCTTCCCGGCCCACCTGGCGGCCAACGTGGAGGCCCACAGTTCCACCATGGGCAACATGATCCCGCCCGCGGGCATGATCGCCACGGCTTTCGCCATCCTGGACGGCCTGTATCCGGAGAAGTACACCATCTCCCAGTACTGGCTGCTGCTGTGGGGCGTTGCCATCTGGTTCATCGCCCAGAGGATCATCACCATGTACTTCATGTGCCGCTACTACAAGGTAGAGCCCATGAAGAAAGAGGATATCCCCAACCTGAAGGAGTCCTTGAAGAACGGCTGGAAGGCCATCTTCCTGCCTATCATCGTGTTCGTGCCTTTTATCCTGACCTCCAAGTTTGAGGGCTGGTTCAAGGGAAGGCTCGGCAAAGCTTCTTCCAATTTCACCAGCAGCCTGCTGCTGTTCATCCCGGCTCTGATCGTGGTGGTGGCCATCCTGCTCTCCAAGAAGGAGACCAAGAAGAAGATGACCCTGCCTTACATGTATAATGAGATCAAGGAAGGCCTGCTGAAAGTGGTTCCCACCGCTTCCCTGGTACTGTTTGCCTACTTCGTCTCCAACGTTCTGGTAACCCTGGGCATCGAGCAGGCCATCGGCGATTACATCGCATCCCTGAACATGAGCCTGTTCGCCCTGGCTCTGATCCTGCCGCTGTTCACCGCCATCCTGGGCATGCTGATCCCCGGATCCACCCAGGTGAAGATCTTCGGCGGCATCATCATCACCGTCGTGGCGGCGGCGGGCGGCAACCCCATGCTGGCCTGCGCGATGCTGCCCTGCATCTGCGGCGCCATGCACGGCGTCACGCCTCCCTACTGCGCCTGCGTCTACACCGGCATGGGCATCGCGAATGCCGAGCTTAAGCCCACGCTGACGAACTGCATGGTCTGGATCGCCATCCATTACGTGCTCTCCGTGATCACGATGATGGGCTGGCTCCCGCTGATCGGTCTGATCAAATAAGGAGGTTGCGTCATGAGAGAAAAAGCATATGAAGTCTTAAAAAAGATCTACGGGATCACCATGACCATTGCCTTCTTCGGCGGTCTGCTGCCGCTGTTCCCCTTTATCATTGCCCTTATCATCGGCGGCGGTGAGGGCGGCACCGGCGAAGCGATCGGCTCCTGGCTGTACAAGGAATACTATCCCTGGGTCATCGCCCTGGCCTCCATCGCCGTGCTGATCGGCCTGATCGCCATGTACGTGGGCAAGCAGGAAGCCTTCAGTACCAAGAGCTTCGGCATGGGCAAGAAGAAAGAAGCTCCGGCGGACGCCGCGGAAGAAGCCAAAGAGGTGGCGGAAGCCGTGGAAGAAGAGACCGAAGTGGCCGAAGAGATCAAAGAAGAGCTGAAGAGAGAAAAAGAAGAGGAATAAGGGGGTACCCCATGGGGATCACCACTGAACTGGCAAAGGACCTGGCCGCAGTCCGGTCTTTGTCGGAGAAAGACGTCGATCAGCTCCACACGCTGATCATAGACTTTTTTGCCGCCGCCTATGCGGGATACCGTCAGAACAGGGCGTTCAACGACGCCGTGGAGAAGGTCGTGTACCCGCAGGGCGGCGCCCGGGAGAGCAAAGTGCTCTTCCAGTCCGAAAAGTATCCCGCCCGCCTGGCCGCTTTCATGAATTCCGTGTACGGCCACGGCGCGGAACTGGATGACGGAAACAAAAAAGCCGCGGGGCACGCAGGGGTCCATCTGATCCCTGCGGTCTTCGCCCTCGCGGACAAGCTGGGAAGCAGCAATGACGAGGTGCTGACGGCCCTGGCCGCTGGCTACGAGGCATATATCCGGATCTCTTCCGCGGCGCAGCCCGGGCTGGTCCGGCACGGCTTCCACTCCACGGGCATGGCGGGAACGCTGGCCTGTGCCGCCGCCTGCGCCAGGCTCTTTGGCCTGGACGCCCAGGGGGTCGAAGACGCGATCGCGCTGTCCACCACCATGACGGGGGGCCTGCTTTCCTACGGGGATTCCCGGCCCGCCATCAAGCCCCTGAACCCGGGGAAAGCGGCGGAAAACGGCGTATTTGCCGCCATGCTGGCCAATGAAGGCATGCAGGGGCCCACGGAGTCCCTGGAGGGCCAGAACGGCTGGTTCCACGCGGTGACGGACCAGGTGGATGAAGCCTGCCTGAAGGGCGGGGACCATCTGCTGCTCCACGACTGCTATTTTAAGCTGTATCCCTCCTGCCGCCACACCCACTGCGGGATCGACGCGGCCGCGGCCCTGCACGGCAAGGCGGAGCCGGCCGAGATCGAGGCGGTGAACGTGTACATCTACCCCAACGCCATCAAACTGGCGGGGATCAAGTATCCCAAGGATCAGGACGAGACCAAGTTCTCCATCCACTATACGCTGGCCAAGGCGCTCCTGAACGGTTCCTACGGGATCGCGGACATGGACGAGCCCCGGCTGACGGAACCGGTGACGGAACTGATCGAAAAGATCCATCTGATCCCGGAGGAGGGGATGGAAGACAGAGCCAGGGGGATCCGCGGCACAAGGGTCGAGCTGGTCAAGAAGAACGGCGAGATCCTGAAGGAGACCGTCCTGGTTCCGAAGGGGGATCCGGAAAATCCCCTGACCAGGGCTGATATCATTGAGAAACTGAAGGTCTGTTCGGCCGGTCAGGCGGAAGAAGAAACGCTGAAGAAACTGGTCGAAGCGATCATGAACATAAAAGGGGACGGGGCCTTCCAAAACCCGATGGAGCTGTTATGACGAAGAACTACGCGCAAGAGTTTTTGAAAGAGATCGATGAGCTGGCAGGACGCGAAGTCCCTCAGGCGGTGATGGACCGCATCCGGGAGTCGCTGCTGGACTACATCGCGGTGACCTGCGCCGGCGCTGCTTTCCAGAAGGAAAAGCTGGAGCGCTACTTCGCCTTTTCGGAGGCGGAAGAAGGCCGGTATCCCGCGGTGGGCACCGGCAGAAAGCTGGCCCAGAAGGAGGCCGTGTTCTTAAACGGCCTGAACGGCCACGCCCTGGACTTTGACGACGGCGTGAATGCGGGCATCATCCATCTGGGAACACCGGTCTTTTCCCTGCTGCTGCCCCTGGCGGTGCAGCACGACGTGCCCCTTGAAAAGCTGCTGTGGGCGGCTGTCCTGGGCTATGAGACATCCTGGACCATGGCCTGGTCCATCCAGCCCGGCCACAAGGCCCTGGGCTTCCACGCCACCGGCACCTGCGGCGTGCTGGGAGCCACCGTCGCGGCGTCCTACATGCTGGACTTTACGGAAGAGGAGCGCCGGCAGGCCTTTGCCGTGGCCTGTGTTTCCGCCACCGGCATGCTGAAGGTGCTGGACGACGGCTCCGAACTGAAGCCCTACAACGTGGCCAAGTCCGCGCTGCTGGCGCTGACCTCCCTGCAGCTGGCCAAGGCCGGCTTCATCGGCGCGCCGGATCCCCTGGGCGGACACCGGGGCTATTTTAAGATGATGACGGGCAAGGAAGACGTGGAGATGAAGCCGCTGCTGTGGAACGGCACCTACGCGGTGATGAAGACCTACACCAAGCCCTACGCTTCCTGCCGCTATACCCATCCGCCCGTGGAGGCGGCCATCCGGCTCCACAATGCCGGGATCACGGCGGCGGACGTGGAGCGGATCGATATCGCCACCTATTCCCTGGCAGTGGGGGGCCACGACCACGTGGAGATCCCCGGGGCCTACTCCGCCAAGATGAGCACGCCCTTCAGCACGGCGGCCGCGCTGATCTACGGCAAGGCCGGCCTGCAGGAATTCGAGGACGCGGTGGTCACCGATCCCACGGTGCTGGAACTGACAAGGAAGATCCACGTGGAGGCGGACGAGGAGTTCTCCCGCACCTTCCCCACGGAGCAGACGGCGGTGCTGACCCTGACCACGGCGGACGGCCGCACCTTCAAAGAGAGGGTGGATTTTCCCAAAGGAGAACCGGAGAATCCCATGGACGAGCAGGAGTTCTACAGCCGCTACGCGGAGCTGATGCGCTTCGGCGGTGTGCCGGATGGGAAGATCGACGCCTTCTATCACATGGTTAAGGACGGAACTGTGAGCGCCGGCGAACTGGCGCTGCAGCTGTAAGGAAAAAGAACATGACAGACAGAGTAAAACTGGTCCTGGGCACCATGACTTTCGGCGAGAGCGTCTTTGACGAGGACGCCCTGGCCATGGTCCGGGCTTATCTGGAGGCCGGCGGAGACGAACTGGACACGGCCTACGTCTACAACGAAGGCGAGTGCGAGCGGATCCTGGGCCGGCTGCTGCCGCGGATCGGACGGGAAAACGTGACGCTGGACACAAAGGTGAATCCCCGCATCACCGGGAAACTGGACGCGGAGGCGGCCTGCATGCAGCTGAACGAGTCCCTGGAGCGGCTGGGGACGGATCACGCGGACGTGTTCTACCTGCACTTTCCGGATCCCGCCACACCGGTGGAGAACGTGCTGCGGGCCTGCGGAGAACTGCATGCGGAAGGCAAGTTCCGCGAGCTGGGACTGAGCAATTTCCCGGCCTGGCTGGTGGCCGACGCCTGGCACATCTGCAAAGAGAACGGATGGGTGCTGCCTACGGTGTACGAGGGCATCTACAACCCTCTGACCCGCCTGGCTGAGACGGAGCTGAACATGGCGCTGACCCGCTTTGGCATGCGCTTTTACGCCTATAATCCGCTGGCCGGCGGCCTGCTTTCCGGACGCTACGGGAAGTTCGAAGACGCGCCGGAGGACGGACGCTTCACCCACCGGCCCAACTACCAGAAACGCTACTGGAAGAAGTCCTTCTTCGAGGCGGTGGATCTGCTGAAGGAGGCCTGCGAGGCCCAGGGCGTCACGCTGGTGGAAGCGGTGTTCCGCTGGCTGCTGTATCATTCCATGCTGCAGGCGGACCGGGGAGACGCGGTGATCCTGGGAGCTTCGAAGATGACGCATCTGAAGCAGAATCTGGAAGCCGCGGAAAAGGGACCGCTGCCGCAGGAACTGCTGGACGCCTTCGAGGCGGCCTGGCAGCACTGCAGGGCCGACAGTCCCGCGTACTTTACGTTTTACAAGAAGAAATAGACCAACAAAGACAGGGCAGGAGAGGCGCGGCGCGAAGCCAATTGAGGACTGTCGCGAATCGCCGGCACTCGCGTGCCCCGAAGGGGTATAGCGAGAGCAAGCTTTGCGCAGCTCGAGCTTAGTACCGCTGCGACCGAGCGCCAAGCTCGCTATGAGCACTTAGTGACGGCGAAGCAGGCACTTACGTGCGATGCATGCCGGCCCCTTAGCGAGCTGGCGAGCTTAGTAGGCCGGCTGGAGTGTGTCCGAAATGGCCGCACCGCGGCTGACTGCCCGGAACAGGGGAATATCCATGCTTGATCAAAAACTCGTATATGAAACGCTGCAGAGCCTGAACGTCGATCTGTACACCGGCGTTCCGGACTCCTACCTGAACGGTTTCTGCAACTACGCTCTGGCCAACTTCCCGGAAAAGAACATCATCGCGGCCAACGAAGGCAACGCCATCGGCATCGCCGCGGGCCATTACTTCGCCACGAAGCACGTTCCGCTGGTCTACATGCAGAATTCCGGCATGGGCAACACCGTCAATCCACTGGCGTCCCTGGCGGACGAAAACGTCTATGCCGTGCCCATGCTGCTGCTGATCGGCTGGCGCGGTCAGGGGAACACGGAGCCCAAGCATCCGCAGCACAAGCTGCAGGGCGAGATCACGCCCACGCTGCTGGAGGTGCTGCACATCCCCTACGTCATTCTGGAGGACGATGACGAAAAGATCGTCCAGACCCTGAAGACGGCGGTGGAGACCGCCGAAAAGGAGCGGAAGCCCTTCGGCCTGATCGCGCCTAAGGGCGTCATGGCCGGGGAAAAAGGCAACAACAAGGATGAGGTCTACCCGCTGAGCAGGGAAGACGCCATCGAGATCATTTTAAACGCCATGCCGGAGGACACCATCTATTCCGCCACCACCGGCCGCGCCACCCGCGAACTGTACTGGCTGCGGGACCGCCGGGGCGAAGACCTGTCCCACGATTTCCTGAACGTGGGCTCCATGGGGCACGCTTCTTCCGTAGCCCTGGGCATCGCGCTGCAGGCAAAGGACCGCTATGTGGTGACCCTGGACGGCGACTGCGCCGCCATCATGCACCTGGGAGCCCTGACCATGGCCAGCAAGGTGGACGCGCCCAATTTCATCCACGTGGTCCTGAACAACGGCGCCCATGAATCCGTGGGCGGCCAGCCCTCCGCCGGCTTCCTGATCGATTTCACGAAGATCGCCGAGGCCAGCGGCTACGCCACGGTAGGAGAGGCCGTCACCGACAGGGAATCCCTGGAGGCGGCGCTGGAGACGCTGAAAAACGCGGGAAAGGCCTCTTTCATAGAGGTGAGGATCCACAAGGGATTAAAGGGAAAACTGCCGCCGCTGGACTTCGATCACCGGGAAGCCATCGACGCGCTGATAGAAGAGCTTAACAAATAGGATAATATCAGTTATAATATATCAGTTAAGGTAATTACCGCCCATGGAGGCGCGGGAATCATCCTGAAAGGAAAGGATAAGCACATGAACAGTATGGAGAAGACAAGAGCATATCTGGGCGCCATCGGGCTGCCGGAGGGAGACGCCTATTCGCTGCCCACCTCGGAGAAGCGGTTTAAGGACGGCGGACAGTACCGTTTTGAGGTTCCCGGGATCCAGGGCCCGAAGGTCATGAAGGCCCTGCTGGAAGCCATCGAAGGCTACGGCCTGTATCTGCACAGGGTCACCCAGACCCAGGGCATCATGCGGCTGACTGACGCCGAGATCGAAAAGATGGTGGATCTGGCCCACCAGTATCAGACGGACCTGATCCTGGCCATCGGCCCCCGCGCCACCACGGATACTTCTGCCTCCGTTCATACGGAAGAGGGCGTCCGCATGGGTTACCGCCTGCGGGGACAGGAGCAGATCGTAAGGGCCGTGGAGGACGTGAAGCGCGCCGCCAGGATCGGCTGCCGCGGCTTCCTGGTCTACGACGAGGGCTGCCTGTGGCTGCTGAACAAGATGCGCGCCGACGGCGAGATCCCGGAGAACTGCCACTTTAAGGTATCGGCCCACACCGGCCACGGCAATCCCTGCTCCGCCAGGCTTCTGCAGGAGATCGGCGCGGACTCCATCAATCCGGTCCGCGACATCCAGCTGCAGATGATGGCCGCCATGCGCCAGGCCATCGACATCCCCATCGACATCCACACGGAGAACCCCAAGTCCACCGGCGGCTTCATCCGTCACTACGAAGTGCCGGAGATGATCCGCGTGGCGGGCCCGGTCTACTTAAAGACCGGCGGCTCCGTAGCCGCGACCCACAGCTGGGATTCCACCGAGGACGACGCCAGGAAGCGCGCGAAGCAGTGCACCCTAGTCAAGCGCATGATCGACGAGTACTACCCTGAGGCCGTCTGGTCTCCCAGAGGGAGTCTGGAATGAGACATCACCTGTACAACCCTGATTTCCCGTTCATCAAGGAACCGGAACAGTTCAACAAGTATACCGACCGGGAGCTTCTGCAGTACTGCCTGGGAGCCACCATGTACATGCCCGGCATCAAGGACTTCGCCCCGAAGATCCTTTCAAGCGCCATGCCCGGCCTCACCACCATCGTCCTCTGCTTTGAGGACGCCTGCCCCGCGGACCGGGTGGAGGAGGCGGAGGAAAACGTCCACCGCCTGCTGAACACCGTGACGGACGCGGTGGATTCCGGCGCGCTGGATCCGGACAAGGTCCCGCTGATCTTCGTGCGTATCCGGAACCTGGCCCAGTTCAAGCATTTTGGCGAAGGGCTGACCAAAAAGGAAGTGCGGTCCCTGACCGGCATCAACTTCCCCAAGTTCAATACCGAAAACGGCCATGAATACTTTGCCTATCTGCAGGATCTGAACCTGCGATTCGGCGAGATCCTCTACGGCATGCCCATCATCGAGGATCCGGAGGTGGCCCACAAGGAGACCCGCCTGTCGGAGCTGATGGGCATCAAGCGCATCCTGGACAAGTACCACGAACTGGTACTGCAGGTCCGTACCGGCGCCACGGATTTCTCCTCCGTCTTCGGCGTGCGCCGCGGCGTGGACTATTCCATCTACGACATCATGACCGTCCGGGAGATCCTGGCGGACATCGTCAATATCTTCGGCCGGGACAACGATTACGTGATCTCCGGCCCGGTGTGGGAGTATTTCCGCGCCCCGAAGGAGATGATGTTCGAGGAACTGCCCAAGCACGGCCTGGAAGACTACCTGATGAAGCGCATCCCCATCATCAACGGGGAGATCGACGGCCTGCTTCGGGAAGTGATCCTGGACAAGGCCAACGGCTTCATCGGAAGGACGGTGATCCACCCCACCCACGTGAAGTTCGTCAACGCCATGATGGCAGTGACCAAGGAGGAGTACGACGACGCCGTGATGATCCTGGGCAACCAGTCCGGCGGCGTGATGAAGGGCACCGGCGCCAACAAGATGAACGAGGTGAAGCCCCACACCAACTGGGCGAAGAAGATGGTGATGCGGTCCCGCGCCTTCGGCGTCATCAAGAACGAAGGCGCCTATGTAAAGCTGTTCGCGGTGAAAGAATGACAAAGTAAAGGGATCCTTCGGGGCGAGCCCCTCAGGATGACAGGCTGAGTCATCGTGAAGGGATCCTTCGGGGCAAGCCCCTCAGGATGACAGATCATGTCATCCTGAGCGAAGCGAAGGATCTCATGTGAGACGAAGAGGAGCAGACAAAATGGTGAAGGAACTGACGACACCGATCACGAAAGAGGACATCGAAGGCCTGCAGGTGGGCGATACCGTCACCATCTCCGGCCCGATCCTGTGCGGCCGGGACGCCGTGCTTCCCAAGGTGGTGAAGATGGCTGAAAACGGCACGGTGGACGAACTGGGCGTGAGCCTGGAGGGCCAGGTGGTCTTCCACACGGCGGTGAGTCCCGCGGGGGTAGGCCCCACCTCCAGCAACAAGCTGGAGATCGAGAGCAGCATCGGCCCGCTGTCCAAGGCCGGCATCCGCCTGCACCTGGGAAAGGGAGCCCTGCACAAGGAGACCATCGAGGCGCTGGATACCTATGGTTCCGTCTATGCCGTCATCCCGCCGGTCACCGCCCTGCTGGGGGAGAAGACCCTGGAGCAGAAGACGGTGGCCTTCCCGGAGGAGGGCATGGAGGCGCTGCACATGCTGATGGTGGACCGTTATCCGGCCATTATCGCCGCCGCCCACGGGAGGAGCATCTATGACTAATTTCGACTATGACAAGACCGTGGCCCTGGTGGCGGACACCCTGGTCCGCGCCGGTTCCACGTTTAAAGAAGACAAAAAAGAGGCCTACCGCAGGGCCATCGCCGCGGAGCGCAATGAAAAGGCCAAGTGGGTGCTGGAGACCGTGCTGGAGAACGCGGAGGCTGCCGAAAAGAACCGCAGCCCGCTGTGCGACGACACTGGGATCCCCCATCTGGTGCTGGAAGTCGGCCCCGACGCCGCGGTGAGCGGCCGCATGCTGGCTGCCATCCGGCAGGGCGTGGCAGAAGGCCTGCGCAAGCTTCCCGGCCGTCCCATGGGCATCATGGGGGATGACAGCCACCGGATCGACCAGTCCGGCGGACTGGATCCGGACAGCGCCGGCGTGCTGCCCGCGCCGATCCTGGTGCGGGAGACCGAAGAAAACGTGATCCGCCTGCACATTCTGATGTTCGGCGGCGGCCCCGCCATCCGGGGCAGGACCTACCGCGTGTTCCACAGGCACAACACCCAGATGGTGCTGGACGAGATCGTGAACTGGAGCAGGCAGATGGTCTCGGAACTGGGCTGCTCCCCCTGCACCCTTGCCGTGGGCATCGGCCGTTCCCACTTCGAGGCGGCGTCCATGATGCTGCAGGCTCAGGTGGACGGGGACTTTAACGTGCAGTCCGAGATGGAGGCGGAGATCACCCGCCGTGTCAATGAAGCAGACGTGGGCCCCCTGGGCCTGCATGGAGATACCAGCGTGCTGGCCACTTTCATGAAGGTGGGGCCGCAGCGCGCCAGCGGCGTCCGCATCGTGTGCGTGCGGCCGGCCTGCTGTTTTGAGCCGCGCATTGCCAGCGTGGAACTGTAAACGTTCTTAACACCAAGGAGGGACCCTGATGTCGGAGAAGAAAAGAGATACCAATGTCGAACTGAACATTACGGACATGTTCTGGCATTTCGCCTGCAACTGGAAAAAAGTGCTGATCCTGGCGGTGGTGCTGGGGCTGATCGTGGGCGGCATAAAGCTGGCGATCACGCTGGTCAACATCAACGACCCGGAGTACCTGGAAGAGGTCAGGAAAAAGAACGAGCTCTCCCAGGAAAGCTACGAGTTCACGGTGGCAGCCTACGAGAAGCAGATCGAGAACATGCAGAAGCAGATCGAGCGCAAAAACGACCTGAAGGATAATTCTGTGATCCTGCGCATGGATCCCTACAACACTTTCGTCAAGAACGTGACTTTCTTCATCAAGACGGATTATAAGATCATGCCGGGGATGGATTACCAGAATCCCAACTACACCAACGCGCTGACCAACGGCTACATCAACGCCATCGCCACCATGAACATCGACAAGGCGGTGGCCACCCCGGAGGAGCCGGACCTGATCGGCCAGAACCCCTATCCCAACAACGCCTATTCTCTGCTGACCGTCAGTGAACAGTCCGGCAGCGGCCTGATCTACATCACCATCCGGGGCGATTCCCAGGACTGCGTGGACCGGATCCTCGACAATATCATGAAAATGATCGAGGAGCGCAAGGCGCTTCTGACCGAGACCATCGGCGAACACGAATTCAGCATCATCTCCGAGACGGACGAAGTGGTCACCGACACCACGGTGCGCTTCCTGCAGACCAGTTTCGTGACCAGCAATTCCGAGCTGGCGGAGAATCTGAAGACGGTCCAGGGCGAGCTGGAGGACTTAAAGCAGCCTTCCATGATCGGCACCAGCGTCAAATCCGCCCTGTTCGGCTTCATCAAGTACGGCATTCTGGGCGGCATCGGCGGCGTGATCCTGGGCTTCCTGATCTGGGGCCTGTTCGCCTGCCTGCGTGGCAAAGTCAACAGCGTGGAAGAACTGCGCCAGAAATATGACGCCGTCATGCTGGCGGCCATCCCCAAGGAGTCGGTCAAGCGCAGCAAGCTGGACAAGAAGCTGATCCATCACCTGGGCATCCGCAAGCGCCTGAACTACAGGTCCGGCCTGGATCTGGCGGCGGCCAACATCCGCCTGTATCTGCAGGAAGCCAAGGACCTGCTGCTGATCGGCACGGTGGAAGAGCGGATCCTGACCAAGCTCTGCAACGACCTTTCCGAAAAGCTTCCGGAAAAGAAGATCATCGTCGGCGGCGACGTGAACGTGGACGCGGCGGCAGTCAGCGCGGTGGAGGAAGGCCATACGGTCATCTGCGTGGAGGAGCTGAACGAGTCCAACTACCGCTTCATCAACCACGAGCTGGAAGCCATCGACAAGGCAAGGGAGCAGGAGACCTACTTTATCGTGGTAGGCTGATCCGCCCCCTGATCCCGCAGTTTTGTTCCGTCAAGTTTTGCCTTGACACCCGAGCGGAAACTGTGTTATAACGTACTACGCAGTCCAAAGGCTGCGCACAGGGGCATAGTTCAATGGTAGAACAGCGGTCTCCAAAACCGTCAATGAGAGTTCGACTCTTTCTGCCCCTGCTTCTTTTTACAAATCTAAGTGCAGTTCTTTTTGTGCAATTGAAATGACGATACGGACTGCCGTGTCGTCATTTTTCATAGGCTCTGGCTGACGGAGCGGGAACCGAAAAGGAAGATAAAAATGAAAAAGATGATAAACGCTGCCGATCAGGCGGCGGGAGTTTTGCTGTCCCCGGAGGGCAGCAAAAGGCGGTATTACCTGGTCTTTACGGCGCTGTTCGCGGTAACGGCTTTTTTAGTCCTGTCCTGGTTTTTCTTTACGGGACGGTCGCTGATCTATGAGACCGACGGGTGGACCCAGTACTATAAAGCTTACGTTTATTACGGCCGCTATCTGCGGCAGGTCCTCCGCACGCTCTTTACCGAGGGGCGTCTGGTATTCCCCGCCTGGGATCCCGCCATCAGCGAAGGAGCCGACGTGCTGGGCACGCTCCACTACTATGCGATGGGGGATCCCATCGCGCTGCTTTCCGTCTTCGTTCCGACAAAACTGATGCACGTCTGGTACGAGATCTCCATCCTGCTGCATCTGTATCTGGCGGGAATCACCTTTTCCGCGCTCTGCTTCGGCCTGAAGATCGAAAACCGCTGGGGCATTCTGACGGGAGCCCTGACCTACAGTTTTTCCGCCTGGGTCATCCGCAACGTCGCGCGGCACATCATCTTCCTGATGCCCCTGGCCGTCCTGCCGCTGATCATCCTGGGGATCGAAAAGATCTTAAGGAAAGAACGGCCTTATCTGTACGTGGCCGCCATCGCCGCGGCAGCGGCCACCAACTTCTACTTCTTTTACATGATCGCCATTATGGCGGCGGTCTACTCCCTGTGCCGCCTGATCCCCGAGGGGAAAAAGTCGGGCTTCGGCGCGGTGATCCGCGGGCTGCTCATTCTGATTGGCTGGTCTCTGCTGGGAGCCTGCGTTGCCGGCGTCTTTCTGCTGCCGGTGCTGCGGACCTTTCTGCAGGATTCCCGAATGGCTATCGACTACGCGGAGCGGAACGTCTATTCCCGCAATTACTACCTGATCCTTCCCTACGTTACCCTGACCGCCTGGAATACGGGAAACTACCTGTGCATCGGCCTGACGGCGCCGGCCTTTTTGTCCTGCGTGCGGCTGTTCGGCAGAAAGGGAGAGGGGAAGCTTCTGAAGCGGCTGCTGATCATCTGCGGGATCTTCATCCTGTTCCCCGTCTTCGGCAAACTGATGAACGGCTTTTCCTACGCGGCCAACCGCTGGAGCTTCGGCCTGGCGCTGCTGACCTCCTTCGTCCTGGCCTTCAGCTGGGAGGGCCTATTCGAGGCGGATCAGAGGCAGAAGCAGCGTTTCTACATTGCCATCGCCGTTATGTTCGGCCTCTGCCTGCTGTTTGAAAAGTCCAGGACAGCCACCTCCTTTGTCATGATCTCCCTGCTGTTCTTTTCCGTGCTCCTGCTGGGACAGAACGGGAAAAAGACCCTGCGCCAGGCGCTGCTGTGCCTGCTGACCATCTTCAGTATCTTTGTGATGTCCCTGTTCCTGTATTCCCCCGCTCAGAGGGATCTGGTATCCATGTCCGTGGACAGGATCGGGATCCCGGAAAAGCTGGTGAACAACGAGGCAGAGGTGATAAAAAAGCTGGCGGATGAGCCTCTGCCGCGGTACACCGGCCGCGGACTGGAAGCCAACGCCAACATGATTGCGGGGGTATCCTCCACCCAGTATTACTGGTCCCTGTCCAATCCGGCCGTCAGCGCCTTTCGGGAGGAGCTGGAGCTGCGGGAGATCCAGTATCAGAAAAACGAGGGCTGCGACGACCGCACGGCACTGATCACCCTCAGCGGCACGCAGTACTACGCGGCGGCGGAGGGAGATGAGGCCGGCCTGCCTTATGGGCTGAAAAAGCTGAAGACCGTAGACCTGCAGAAAAGCATGACCACGGACAGCCTGAACGCCCTGAAGAGCGAAC
>JAGAEH010000224.1 GCA_017613225.1 Lachnospiraceae bacterium | reverse complement strand
CCGGTCCCCGGCAAGGCCCAGGTCCTCCAGGAAGGAGCGGGCGATCTGCGCGGCCCGTCTGCCGTGCTCCATCCAGCCGTTCTCCCCGAACTCCTCGCAGTACGAGATGTCGTGGAGCAGGCAGGCGATCACCATCTCCGTCTCGTCAAAGCCCTCTTTTGCCGCGATCTGCCGGCCGATGTTCGCCACCCGGTAAGTGTGCTCCAGCCGGTAGGCCTTCGCCTCCGGATGGGCGGATAAATACTCGCTGGCGTCGAATTTCTGCTTTAGGAATTCTTCTGTCTTTTTGATCTGTGCTCTGTTCATTTTGTCGTCCTCTTTTTGCACAAAGGCCGGCACATCTGATGATGCGTCGGTCTTCGCGTGTCTGTGCGCCTGTTCTTTTATTCCGGCGGAACTGGGCTTCGGTCTTTCGGTCTGCCTTCGCCTTGGCAGACTCCAGCGTGCCGGGGTGCTTTCGCCTGGGCGGATCCTCGTTCCAGGGCGCTTTCGCCTGGGCGGACTCCAGCGTGCCGGGGTGCTTTCGCCTGGGCGGATCCTCGTTCCTCCGGGGGACACTTTCACCTGGATGGGCTTCGGTCTATCGATTCGCCTGCTCCTGGGCCTGGCTCACCGCGATGGCCAGCTGGTCCGCGCAGGAAGTGGGGCGCGGTCCGCAGGTGTTGCCGCGCAGCGTACTCACGATATAGTCCGCGTCGGCGCCTTCCAGCAGCTTGCTGATGGCTTTCAGGTTGCCGTCGCAGCCGCCGTAGAACTTGATGTTGCTCACCTTGTTGTCGTTTAATTCAAAAGTGATGTACTGGGAGCAGGTCCCGCTGGTCTTATAAGAATACTCCATTTGATTACTCCTTTTTGAAGACGTCCGCCGGCTGCATTTTCCGGCATCCCTCTTGATACTGCTCTTCTTTTATATGCGGTTTTCGCAGATTATGCAAGCTTTTCTTGGCGGGCTGTGCCCGTGGTCAGATTTCCGCTTTTCGTGGTCACTATGACCACAATTCCTCGATTTCTGACCACAGCGCCGGCTTTTTCTGCGCCCGTGGTCAGATTTCCGCTTTTCGTGGTCACTATGACCACGATTCCTCGATTTCTGACCACTGCGCCGGCTTTTTTGCGTCTTCTTTTTCAGCGCCACCTTTTCTGCGCTGCTCCCCGGCGCCTGCAGCCGCGCCGTCCCTCGGCAGGCCTCCGCGTCTTATTCCACGCCTTCCGCGGTGATGACATGCAGGGGGCATTCCGTGGTGAAGGCCTCCTTCAGACCTTCCGTGATCCACACCTCTTCGTCCTCCGTCATCAGGATCAGTTCGAAGGTGCCGCCCTGCTCCGCGCCGTATTCCCGCCAGTAGTCGGCGCTGTCCTCCAGGCCCATCACGTAGCAGGCGGTGGACAGGGCGTCGGCCAGCATGCCGTTTTCGCTGACCACGGTGGCGGAGATCAGTCCGGCCCTCGCCGGCTGCCCGGTACGCGGATCCAGGATGTGATGATAGGTCTGCCCGGCCTCCTCAAAGAAGCGCTCATAGCCGCCGGAGGTGATGACCGCCTTGTCTGCCGCCTGTACCACGCCGAAGTAACCGTCCCCTTCCGGCTCCCGGATGCCGCAGCGCCACAGGCTGCCGTCCGGCTTGGTGCCGAAGCACTGCACGTTGCCGCCCAGGGAGACGATGGCCGACGTCAGCTCGTATTCCCCGAAGATCTGCATCAGCCTGGCGGAGGTATATCCCTTGGCGATGGCGCCCAGGTCGATGGCCTGGCCTTCGCCCATCGTGAGCATGTCCCCGGAGAGCTTCAGCCGGTCCGCGCCGACCTTTTCCAGGCAGGTCCGCAGCGCCTCCTCGTCGGGCACGGCGGGAGAATCCCCGGTAAAGCCCCAAAGCTCCATCAGCGGATAGACGGTGATGTCGAAGGCCCCTTCCGTGCGCCGGTATACCCGCAGCGCCTCCTCTATCATCGTCTGCGTCTGCAGGCTGACCGGGCCGCCTCCCTCGGCGTTCAGCCGGCTGACCTCGCTGTCCGCCTTTCCGGTGGAGAGCAGATCGTCCAGACGGTGGATCTCCTCCACCGCACGGGCCAGCGCCTCTTCCGCGTGCTCGCCATAGCAGGTGAGCGTCATGTAGGTGTCCATGGCGAAGATGTCGCGCGTGGCAGAGGGGATCTCCGTCTGCCCGCAGCCGCACAGCAGGCCCGCCAAAAGAGCGCAGCACAGCACCGGCGCCAAAAAGCGCCTTCCGATGCCGCCTGTTCTGCCCTTTCGTCTCCTGCTCATCTTTTTCCTTTCTGTCTATCGCTCCTTCTTGCAAAGATCACCGGCCTTTGCAGCCGGTGATCCTTGCCTCGCTTCGTTTTATCCGCCTCAGCCGTGCAGACCGCGGGACTGTCTGTCCATGTCCTCTACGACGATGTCGTAGATCTCGCCCAGGCTGGCGGCGTATTTCAGCAGTTCCCAGGGCTCGTTGGTGTGGAAATGGATCTTGATCATGTCCTCGTCCCCCACCGCCAGCAGGCAGTCGCCCTTCAGATTCTCGGTGATGTAATCGGTGATGGCGTCCTCGTCCAGGCCTTCGCCTTCGATCAAAAGCTGCGTGTCATATCGGAATTCCAGCATTGTCGTCCTCCAAAATAGATTCTTCGCTTCGCTCAGAATGACAGCGGGGCGCTGCCTCATGAGTTTCGCTTCGCTCAGAATGACAGCGGGGCGCTGCCTCATGAGTTTCGCTTCGCTCAGAATGACAGCGGGGTGTCGTCACCTGAGATCATCTTCATTTATAAACGATGCCGACGAAATTTGCAAGTACCGCCGCCGTTGCTGCCCGCGGCCCGCCGTCATCGCCCGCACGCCGCCGTCACTCTCCGAGGATCTGCCTGCCCGTGGCGCTCTCGGCGCTGAGGACCACCACCCGGCGGTTCTTGGCGGCCTCTGTCTCCACGAACCTGCCGTTGGCGTCCCAGTCCTGTCCTCTCACGAAAGGATCGTCCTCATAGCCCAGGCCTGCCGTGATCAGCTGCTCCTCCGGAACGCCGAATTCGGTGACCAGCATCTCCTTTACCGCCTCCGCGCGGAGCCTGGACAGAGCGGCGCAGCCCTCCTGCCCGCCGAATTGCGCGGTGGTGCCTGCCAGCAGGATCGGCCGGCCGGGATTGGCCAGGATCTTCTCCGCCACAGGCGCCAGGATCTCCCTGGCCTCCTCGGGATGGAGGAACTCCGCCTTGTTCGCCACGAAGCGGACCTGGGTCTCGTTGATCTCGAAAGGCTTTCCGAAAATCTCGTCCTCCTGAATGGTGTTGCCGCCTTCCTTTACCGGCACGTTGATGGACAGGATGTAATCCGCCTTGCTGCCGCCCTGGATCCGGATGTAATAAGTGGTGTCCGGCTTCAGCGTGTCGATCATGCCGCTGCTGACCTTGCCGTCCTGCCTTGCCAGGCAGATGGCCTGATAGTAGTCGCTGTTGTCCCTGGTGACGGCCCTTTGCTTATAGCCGAACTCGTCGAACAGATAGGCGTACAGGTCCTTGCTGTCCACGGTCAGGTTCTCCAGGCTGATGGTGTAAGGCGCATCCTCTTCCGGCCCTGTGGTGAAGGAGACCCAGCAGTAACCGCTCTCGTACCTGCCGCGGTAGCGGACGTTGGTCTGGAGCAGCGTGGCGGCGTTCTGGTTCGTTCCGGTATAGAACACGTCGTCCTCTCCCAGGCCCTGTTCCGTCTCCGCCAGGTTGCTGCTGGTCTGGATGCCGTCCTTTTTGGACCCCGGCGTGGAGACGCGGAAGGAATACTCGATCTTTCCATTGCCCTGGATCCAGACGTAATACTTGGTGTTGGGCTTCAGGGCGTTGGACCGGCCCGTGTTGGCGGTACCGTCCGAATCGGACACGCAGAAGGCCTTAGAATAATCGTTGTTGTCCCGGGTTGTAGGAATGACCTTGTTGCCGTTTACGTCGTGGACGTGGGCGTACAGATCGTTGCTGCCCGCGGTGCAGTTGACGATGGTGATGTAATACTCCTCATCCTCCACGTCCGTGGTGGTAAAGGCCAGCCAGGCGCTGCCGCCGGTGTACTTACCGTACACCTTGGTGTTCAGCGGAACGTCCATGGCATAGCTCTGGCTGGTCCCCGCTTCCACAGTCTCGTCCTGCAGGACGGAGTCCTTGATGTTGTCTTCCACGCCCTCTTCCCCGGTGACGGGCTCCCCGCCGGATTCCGGTCCGGTGACGGTCACCAGAAACTCAGCTTTGCCGTTGCCGCTGAGCCGGATGAAGTAGGTGGTGTCCGGGTCCAGGGTGTTGACCATGCCGCTGCTGGCCTTGCCGTCCTGCCTCGCGATGCAGAATGCTTTGTGGTAGTCGTTGTTGTCACGGCTGACAGGGATGATCTTGCCGCCTGCGATATTATACACATAGGCATACAGGTCCCCGCTGCCCACGGTGGTGTTCTCCACCGTAACGGTATAAGGCGCGTCCTCTTCCGAACCGATGGTAAAGGCAAACCAGCGGTAACCGTTTTCATACTTTCCTTTGTAAGTGGTGTTTTGGGTCAGCCGCACCGCCGTATCCATGCAGGTGGTTTCCGGCAGCAGCTCCGCCGCATCCGCGGCCTGTCGTTCCGTATCCGGGATAGGCGCCTCCGGCGTGCTGACGACGATGGAGAACTCTTCCTTACCATGGCCATAGACCTGCAGGAAATAGGTGCTGTCCGGCTCCAGCGTATTCACCATGCCGCTGCTGGCCTTGCCGTCCTGCACGGCCAGGCAGATGGCCCTGTAGTAATCGTTATTGTCCCGGCTGACAGGAGAGATCTTGTAGCCCGCCGCGTCATACAGATAGGCGTATATGTCCCCGCTGCCCGGGGTCAGATCCGTCAGGGTGACGGTGTAGGGCACGTCCTCCCCGGAGCCGGTTTTGAAAGCGAACCAGTGGGTGCCTTCCTCGTACTTGCCGTTATATCTGACACCCGCCTCCAGCAGCGCCGCAGCGTCCATGTTGGTGGTCACGGGCAGCCTTTCTTCCGCGTTCGCCGTCTCATGCACCGCGTCCGGGATCGGCGCCTCCGGTGTGCTGACGACGATGGAGAATTCTTCCTTGCCCTTGCCGTAGACCCGCAGGAAATAGGTGCTGTCCGGCTCCAGCGTATTCACCATGCCGCTGCTGGCTTTACCATACTGTTCGGCCAGGCAGATGGCCCTGTAGTAATCATTATTGTCCCGGCTGACGGGGGTGATCTTGTAGCCCGCCGCGTCATACAGATAAGCGTACATGTCCCCGCTGCCCGGGGTCAGGTCCGTCAGCGTGACGGTGTAAGGCACGTCCTCCCCAGAGCCGGTGGTAAAAGCGAACCAGTGGGTGCCTTCCTCGTACTTGCCGTTATACCTGACGCCCGCCTCCAGCAGCGCCGCCGCGTCCATGTTGGTGGTGACGGGCAGCCTTTCAATGGAGGACACCGCCGTCCTCTCCGCGTCCGGGATGGGCGCCTCCGGTGTGCTGATGACCAGCGAAAAGTCCGCCTTATTTCCACCCACGATCTGCAGGTAATAGGCGGTGTTCGGCGCCAGTGTATTCACCATGCCGCTGCCGGCCTTGCCGTTCTCTCCTGCCTGGCAGATGGCGTTGTAGTAGTCATCGTTATCGCGGCTGGTAGGTTTGATCTTTTCACCGTTCGCATCGTACAGATAGACATAGAGGTCCTTGCTGCCCGCCGTCAGGTTGTCCGTGGTGACGGTGTAGGGCACCTCCTCCCCCGCTCCGGTGGTGAAGGCGACCCAGATCTCACTCTCCCGGTAAGTGCCGGTGTACCGAACGCCGAGATCCAGCATCTGGGCCTCCGACTGGGACGCGCCGCCGGTGATCACCGTAACGGGCTCCGCGGGAGCCGTGGGAGCCTCCGTGGTCTGCGGCTCCGTGGCCGCCGGCTCCGTCTCTGCCTGGCTGCTGAGCAGTTCCTTTGATTCGGCTGTCTCCGCCTGGGTGGATGTCCCGGCGGGCTCTTTGGACCTGCAGGCGGATAGAGCCGTCACCATGAGCATCAGACAGGCTGCCAGCATTACGATACGTTTCATTTTAGTTCCTCCTGTATTCCCGGTTTTTTCTCTCTGCTCTTATAACGACCGGGAACTTCCATCGGTTGCAGGGTTTTTAATATTTCCCGAAAAAAGTATTCATTCAATAAAGAGCGAAGGGCTGCCCTGTAAAAGCAGCCCATCGTTATCTCCGGTTTTATTCTGTTATTCCCTGATCCACACGCGCATGGGGTTGGACCCGCGGTTTGCCCAGGCATAATAAGGGATGGCCTTCAGCGTCACGTCCTCCTCCCGGGCCTCCTCGTAGCCGTACAGGCCGCCCTCCGGCACCGCGCGCTTTCCGGCCACGGTCAGCGCCACCACGCCCTCCAGCAGAGCCGGATCATAGGGCAGCGCCTGGATCTCCGCGTCATTCGGCAGCCGCAGGCAGGACAGGTCCTTTCCGTTGTCTACGCCCTCGAAGGCATAGACCACCGGACCACGCATCAGCGCCACGCAGCCCACGTCGTCCTTCACCCGGGGATCCGCGTAGACCCGCACCGGCTTCAGCTCCAGAATATAGGAGACCACGTCACCGGGCTGCCAGTCCCTCTCCATTACCAGATATCCGGCCACTTCTTCCGCGTCGGCGGCTTTGCCGTTTACGGTCAGGCTGAAGTTCTCGCACCAGCCGGGCAGGCGGATGGCCAGTTTGAAAGGCTTGTCCGCGGCCTTTTTGACGGTATAGGTCAGATCCCCGTTCCAGGGATAGCCGCCCTGCAGCTCGATCACCGCGCCGTTTCCGGCCTTCACGGTGCTGCCGATGAACAGGTGGGAATAGAGCGTGTCCTCGTTCTCCGACCAGATGTATCCGCCCAGGCCGGTCATCAGGCGGGCCAGGTTGGGCGGGCAGCAGGCACAGTCGTACCAGCCCGTGCGGCCCACGGTGTATTCCTCATCATAATAGGCGTCGGCGCGCATGTGGGGATCCGCCTCCAGCTGATTCACATAGAAGAACTTGGTGCCGTCCAGCTCCATGCCGGAGATGGTGCCGTTGTACAGGGCCCGCTCCATCACGTCGGCATAGCGTCCGTCCGGCTCGGCCTCCAGCATCTGCCGCGCGAAGAAGCAGACGCCCACCGCCGCGCAGGTCTCCGCGTAGGCGGTGTCGTTGGGCAGGTCAAAGTCCCTGGTGAAGGCCTCGCCCCAGGCCGTGGAGCCGATGCCCGCGGTGATGTACATGCGCCGCTCCGTCATGTTCTCCCACAGCCTCCTGCAGGCCTCGAAAAGCTCGTCGTCATCGGTCTCCGCCGCCAGATCCGCCACCGCAGTCAGCAGATACATGCACCGCACCGCATGGCCCTCCACCGTGTCCATCTCCCGGACCGGCTTGTGGTTCTGCATGTAGGTGGGCGGCGTGGTCTCGTCGCTCTGCACCCGCTTCCAGCCACGTTCCTTCGCTTCCTTTATGAAGAACTCCGGATCCTGCCCGCGCTGGTCAATGAAATACTTGGCCAGATCCAGATACTTTTTCTCCTTTGTCACCCTGTACAGGCGCAGCAGCGCCAGCTCGATCTCCTCGTGGCCCGGAATGCCGTAGACCTTCCCCGGACCGAAGCGGCGCTCGATGTGGTCGCACAGCCTGCACACGATCTTCAGCAGCTTGTCCTTGCCCGTGGCCAGATAGTAGGCCACGCCGGCCTCCGTCATGTGGCCCGCGCAGTACATTTCGTGGCAGTCCGCCAGGTTCTGCCAGCGGTGCTCCGGCTCCTTGACGGTAAAGTAGGTGTTCAGATAGCCGTCCTCCTGCTGGGCCTCGCCGATCAGGTCGATGGCCTCATCCGCCTGGGCCTCCAGGTCCGGATCTGGCTTGACCACCAGGGAATAGGCCACGGCCTCGATCCACTTGGCCAGGTCGGAATCCTGGAACACGCGGCCGTAATACTCGCCGCTGCTGCGGCCCGCCGCGATGCGGAAATTTTCCAGGCAGTGGCTCTTCTTCACATCCGGGATCTCATCGTTCAAAGCCCGTTTCTGATAGGGGATCATGGTGTCGATCACCACGTTCTGGATGCGGGAAAAGAAAGGGTCGCGGACGGAAACGTCCTTT
>JAGAEH010000223.1 GCA_017613225.1 Lachnospiraceae bacterium | reverse complement strand
ACCAGCACGTTAGCCCCCGCGGCCAGTATGGACTCGGCGTTCTCAAGGTTAACGCCGCCGTCCACTTCGATGTCCGTATTCAGACCTCTCTCAAAGAAATATCTCCTGGCCTCCGAGATCTTCCGCGTGGCGTTTGGAATGTACTTCTGCCCGCCGAAGCCCGGATTTACGGACATGATCAGCAGCATGTCCATGTCTTCCGCCACCCATTCCACGGTACTGACGGGAGTGGCGGGATTCAGCGCAACACCGGCCTTCAGCCCCAGGGAATGGATCTTCTGGATCGTGCGGTTCAGGTGGGTGCAGGCCTCCAGGTGCACCGTTATGACGTCGGCGCCGGCAGCTGCGAAATCCTCCAGATAGCGGTCCGGATCCTGGATCATCAGATGTACGTCAAAGGTCAGATCGCTGACCGCCCGCAGGCTTTTGATCACCGGCAGCCCAAAGGATATGCTGGGCACGAAGAGGCCGTCCATCACGTCCAGATGGAGCCACTCGGCGCCGCTTTCTTTCAACACTGCCAGTTCCTCGTTCAAACGGGAAAAGTCCGCGGCCAGAAGCGACGGAGAAAGGATGTTCTTATTCAAAACGGTATTCTCCTTTAATATTTCTTCCTGTTCTTGATCTCCAGGTAGATCTCTTTATACTGCTCGTAGCGTTCCCTGCTGATCTCGCCCCGCTCCACGGCGGCCCGCACGGCGCAGTCTTTCTCCTCCGTGTGGGTGCAGTCGTTGAAGCGGCACTGCGGATACCAGGGGTCGAATTCCTTGTAGTAAAAACGCAGGTCCACCGCGTCGTCCAGGAGCAGTTCCATGGCGGAAAAGCCCGGCGTGTCCATCAGGAAAGTATCCTCGGACAGATAGAACAGCTCCGTATGTCTGGTGGTATGGCGGCCTCTTTTCAGCTTTTCGCTGATGGCGCCGGTCTCCATCTGAGCCTGGGGGCAGAGCAGGTTGATCAGCGTGGACTTGCCCACGCCGGAATTGCCCATCAGCACCGTTGTCTTGTGGGCCAGGCATTGGCCGAGTTCATCGATCCCCTCTCCCGTGGCGCAGCTGATGAAGTACATCTGATATCCCGCGTCCCGGTAGATGCTCTTCAGGCGCTCAATGTCCCCCGGCGCGGCCAGATCCGTCTTGTTAAAGCAGATCACCGGATCCAGCTGTTTTTTCTCCACCTCGATCAGCAGTCGGTCCAGCAGCGCCAGATTCGGTTCCGGCCTGCGCACCGCGAAGATGACCAGCGTCTGGTCCGCGTTGGCGATCTCAGGACGGATCAGACTGTTTTTCCGGGGCAGGATCCGCAGGATGGAACCTTCCATGTCCGTCTCGTCGGTGACGAAGAACTCTGCGTCGTCGCCGGGAAGGGGCTTGATCTTGTCCTTGCGGAACAGGCCTCTGGCCTTGCAGGCGTAGATCAGGCCGTCCTCGCGGCAGACGTAGTAGAAGCCTCCCACTCCGCGGATGATCTTACCGTGGAAAAGCTGCGGCATCAGTCTGTGTCCTCTTCGGAAATTTCTTCCCAGGGCTCCGTCTCGGTGACCGGTTCCGTAGGCGGCTCCGTAGGAGGTTCCGTCACCTCTTCCGTGGTGGGATGCAGCGCGGGATCCTGGCCCTTGCTCAGCACGATGTCCACCGGAGACTCCAGTTCCAGTTCCGTGCCGGCCGCAGGGGACTGGGAAATGACGCGTCCCAGGGGGATGGTCTCCGAGAATTCTTCCGTAATATCACCCAGGTTGAAGCCCGCGTCACGCAGGACCTTGTTGGCCGCAGACATGGTCTTGCCCGTCAGATCCGGCACACTGGCCGTCAGGATGGGCTCGGGACCCAGGCCGATGATAATGTCCACCTTGGATTCCAGTTTCAGTTTTTCTCCGGCGTCCACGGACTGGGAAATGATCTTGTCCGTGAATTGTTCGTCGCAGTATTCGTAGGTGATCTCGCCCATCTTCAGGCCCAAACGCTCCAGCTTGGCCTTGGCCTCCGCCTGGGTATCGCCGCGGAGATCGGGCACTTCCACGCTGTCGCTGCCCTTGCTGACCACAAAGCTCACCGGCGTATTTTCGGGAACTTCAGAGCCCTGTTCGGGGTTCTGGTACACGATCTTTCCCTTTTCCACCGTGTCGCTGTAGGTGCCGTCCACAGAGCCGACCACCAGGTTCTTGGAAGCCAGCAGGATGCGGGCGTCTTCTTCGCTCATGTTCTTCAGATCGGGCACTTCCACCATCACCGTGGCCTTGCCCATGCTCAGGACGATGCTGATCTCGGTGTCCTTGGGCACATTGCTGCCCTCCGCGGGATCCACCCGGATCACCATGCCCTTTTCCACGTAGTCGCTGTATTCCTGGGTATAGGAACTGTTCACGTTGGTGAAGCCGGCCTGACTGAGGATGGTCTTCACGTCGGAAAGGCTCTTTCCCTGCATTCCCGTAGGGATCATGATGGTGGTGCCGCCGGAACTGATCTTGACGTTGACCACGGTATTCGCCTCCAGAACGTCCCCTTCGGCAATGTCCTGATCGAAGATCTGGCCCTCGGGATAGTCGTCCGACTCTTCATAGGAGGCTTTCATGTGCAGCCCCAGCTTGTTCAGCGCGGATTCCGCCTCCTTATAGGTCATGCCCAGCAGGTTGATCATCTTTACGCTCTGGTTTTCCGTGGTGACCACTGAGGATTCCTCCGGTCTGTCGAAAAAGTCGCAGGTCTTGAAAAAGATGATGGCCAGGATTGTGACGATGGCCACGGCAATGCCGATGCCGATGTAGATCACGATCTTCTCGAACTTGCTGTCGGCCTCTTCTTCATCGGTGTCATCCGAGTTTTTGTTGTTTTTCTTGGTTACTGGCGTAGGATCTTCGGAATCCACCTCCACGCCCATCTGATACTGCTCTTCCTTGAGCTTCTCCTGATTGATCCGCTCGGTGGCCTGACGCTGCCGCTCCAGATCATCCGTGTTGAAAGACCCTGTTTTGGAGGTGGGCTTGACGGGCTGCTTGACCGGCGGTTCGACGGGATTGACGTCCCTGAAATCATCGTTGGGGGAGGTCAGCACCCGCTTTAAGTCCGCCAGAAGCTCCGCGGCGGAACTGTAGCGGTTCTCCGGTCTCTTCTGGGTGCATTTTAATATGATCTTCTCCAGTCCGATGGGGATCAGCGGCTCGTACTGGCGGGGCGGCACCATCTCGCCCTGGATGTGCTGCAGCGCCACGGCCACGGTGGAGTCCCCCTCAAAGGGCACGCGGCCCGTCAGCATCTCGTACATGGTGATGCCCAGGGAATAGATGTCGCTGCGCTCGTCGCAGTAGCCGCCCTTGGCCTGCTCCGGGCAGATGTAGTGGACGCTGCCCATGGTGTTGGAGCTGATGGTTTGAGAGGACACGGCACGGGCAATGCCGAAGTCCGTGACCTTGATCTTACCGTCCTTGCTGATCATGATGTTCTGCGGCTTGATGTCCCTGTGGATGATATGCTCCGCGTGGGCGGCCTGCAGACCGCGGGACACCTGCATGGAGACCTCGATGCTCTCCCGGATCCCCAGCTTTTTGCGCCGTTCGATGTACTTCTTCAGCGTGATGCCCTCTATGAGTTCCATCACGATGTAGTAGATGCCGTTTTCTTCTCCTACGTCGAAGATATTGACGATATTGGGATGGGACAGGCAGGCTGCCGACTGGGCTTCCATCCGGAATTTGGACACAAAGCCCTGATCCACGCTGAATTCCTCCTTGAGGATCTTGATCGCCACGAAGCGGTTCAGCTTGGCATCCCTGGCCTTATAGACGTCGGACATGCCGCCCGAGCCTATCTTGCCGATGATCTCATACCTGTTGCCCAGGATGGTTCCGTTCTTTATTACCATAATTCTTCCTCATCCAGTCCGGGATCGATCAGAACAACGGAAAGGTTGTCCTTTCCGCCGTTGGCGATCCCCTCGTCGATCAGGTGGTCCGCTTTGGTCTCCAGGTCCTCTTCCAGGGCCATCAGACCGGTAAGCTGCTCGTCGTCCACTATATTGGTCAGACCGTCGGAGCACATCAGCACGATGTCCCCCGGGGTCAGCTGTACTTCAAAAAAGTCGGGCGTGACAAAGGGAAAGACCCCCACTGCCCGGGTGATCACATTTTTCTGTTCGTGGTATTTGGCGCTGTCCCGCTCCAGCTTTCCCTCCTGGATCATCTCCTCCACAAAGGAATGGTCCCTTGTGATCTGGCGGAGGTGTTCGCCGTCAAAGACATAGAGCCGGCTGTCTCCCACATTGGCCACGTAGAGGATGTCTTCCACGATGGTGGCCATCACCAGCGTGGTCCCCATGCCGGCAAGGGAGGGATTCCGTTTGGATTCATCGTAAAGCTTTCGGTTGGCAGTGGCGATGACGTCCTTCATCAGCGGGATGGGGGCGTCCCGGAAGGTATGCCTGCACAGATCGGCAACGGTCCTGATGGTAAAGCGGGACGCGAACCTTCCCCCTCTGTGGCCGCCCATTCCGTCCGCGACCATAAAAAGGTTGGGCATCATGCCGACTGGCTGGCACGACACCAAAAGGTCATCCTCATTCTGCTTTCTGACTATGCCCTTATCACTGGCAGCATAACAGATCAAATCAGGTCTCCTTGCCGTCTGAGTACTCTAAGCGGAGCTGACCGCACGCACTGTCGATGTCAGCCCCCAGTTTTT
>JAGAEH010000021.1 GCA_017613225.1 Lachnospiraceae bacterium | reverse complement strand
TCCCTGTGTGCTCCGTGCCGCGTGCCTTTCGCAGCAAAAACGTACTTCCTCAGTACGGCAGTGCCCGGAACAGCGTGACTTCTACTTTTGCTCCGGCCCCGAGGCCTTCGGAGTCCCGGGAGATGGCAATGAAGCCGTCCGCCGCGGAGATGGACGTGATCAGCCCGGATTTGCTGCGGATGGGCGTGGCCGTCAGGCTGCCCGGCGTGCCGGTCAGGGTCACCGCGGTGAACTGGGTGCGGCCGTGGTTGGCGCCGATGGACTCGCTGATCACGGCGGATACCTTCACCGGCTCCTGCCTGCTGCCGCACAGGTTCCAAAAGGCCCGCATCGCGAACAGCCGCGCCGAAAAATAGGCCGCCGCGGGATGTCCGGGCAGGCCGAAAACAGGCTTTCCGGAGGCGATGCCCAGGATCGTGGGCTTGCCGGGTTTCATGGAGATGCCGTGCATCAAAAGCTCGCCCCTCTCCTCGATCAGGCGGCAGGCCGCGTCCTTTAGGCCCACGGAGCTTCCGCCGGAGATCAGCACCATGTCGTTCTCCTCAATGGCACGGTCCAGTGCCGCGCCGATCAGCGCGTCCTCGTCCCGGATAATGCCGTAATTATGTACTGCCCCGCCGGCGGCCGCGAACATGGCCGCCAGGAAGTGGGAATTGACGTCCCGTATCTGGCCCTCCTGCGGCGCCTGGTCGGCGGGGATCAGCTCGTCGCCGGTGGACAGGATCCCCACCCGCGGGCGGACCGAAACGGATACCTGCACCTTCCCCATGGCCGCCAGGGTCCCGACGTCCTGAGGCGCCAGCACCAGGCCTGCCGAAAGCAGCACCTTGCCCGGTGTGATGTCGTCGCCGCGGTAGATCATGTTGTCCCCCGGCGCGGCAGGTTTCATGATGCCGATGGTCCCGTCGCCGTAGTCCTCCGCATGCTCCACCATCACCATGGCGTCCGCCCCCTCCGGCACTGCGCCGCCGGTGGGCACCGCCATGCAGCAGCCGGGCTGCAGCTTTTCTGAGGCCTGCTGTCCCATCAGGATCTCGCCGCTTAAGGTGAGCAGGGCAGGCAGGGCTTCCGAGCAGCCGAAGGTGTCCTTCGCCCGCACCGCGTAGCCGTCCACCGTGGAACGGTCAAAGCCCGGCACGTACTCCGTCCCGGTGACGTCCTCCGCCAGCACGCGGCCGGCAGCCTCTCCGATGCCGGCCTGCTGCGTCCGCCCCAGGGGCTTAACGCGCTCATCGATCAGCCGCATCGTCTCTTCTACTGTCAAAACGTTCAGCATTTTCTTATCCTCATTGGTGATGATCGTTTCATCATGGTCATCATATCATATTTTCAGGCAAGTGGGGCGGCTGATGCTAAAGAGCGTCCGGGAAAGATCACGAATGCGAATAACAGCGCTGCCGCAGAATGGAAATCTATTGACTTTTTCTTTTCCATATGGCAATATATTGGATATAATATGACTATTCAAGGAGGCGTTATGACGCTTGATGAATTAAAACGCCTGAAAAAAGAATCAGGCTGGACCAACGAGATGGTGGCCGAACGCTCCGGCGTGCCGTTGAGCACCGTGCAGAAGATCTTTTCCGGCGCCACGGACCGGCCGCGCTACAGCACGATGCAGGCCCTGGAGACAGCGTTCCGTACGGAAGCGGAGGATGGCTGGCCCGTGGCCCTGCAGCTGACGGAGGAGCAAAAGCAGGTCCTGCTGCAGGAGCTGGGGCTGGCCGCGTCGGGCCGCGTCTGCGACAGCCAGCCTTATCAGGATCCCAAAAAAGTGTACCAGGCGGCGGAAGCCCTGCCGGCCTATAAAATTGAAGAAAAGAAACCCGGGGAGTTTACTCTGGAGGATTACTACGCACTGCCGGACGATCAGCGGGTGGAGCTGATCGACGGGACCTTTTTTGTGATGGAGGCGCCGGGAACGCTGCATCAGGGACTCAGCGCGGAGATCTATGGACAACTTCGAGATCATATCCGTGATAAAAAGGGCAGCTGTCTCCCTCTCTATGCCCCGATCGACGTCCAGCTGGACTGCGACAACAGGACCATGGTGGAGCCGGACGTCCTGGTCCTCTGCGACCGCAGCAAGCTCATCCGCCGCTGCATCTACGGCGCCCCGGACCTGGTGATGGAGATCCTCTCCCCTTCCACCCGAAAAAAGGACTGCAGCCTGAAACTGCACAAATACTGCAATGCGGGCGTCCGGGAATACTGGATCATCTATCCGGAAGAGAAAAAAGTGGTGGTCTACGATTTTGAGAACGACGCTCCGCCGCGGATCTACGGCTTTGACGCAAAGATCCCCGTGGGGATCTTCCACGGGGACTGTGTGATCGATTTTCAGGAGATCTGCGATTCCATCGGCTTTCTCTTCGACCTGCCGGAAGGGCCGGAGGAACAGGGCTGACCTGATATCATCACAGGCACAATTCCTCTATCACCCGGGCCACGCCCTCCTCGTCACAGGTGGGCGCGATCACGTCCGCTTCCTTTTTGACGGCTTCATAGGCATTGCCCATGGCCACGCCGATGCCGGCCGCCCGGATCATGCCCAGATCGTTCAGATCGTCGCCGAAGGCCATGGCCCGGGCGGGATCGATGTCCAGATAATTGCAGACCGTCAGCAGGGCGTCGCCCTTGTTGGCCTTTTTGTGGGTCATCTCCACGTTGTTGACGATAGAGCTGACCACGCTGATCTCCGGGAAAGCCTTTTTCATCAGTTCCAGATAATAGGGCTTCATGGATGGATCCGGATAATAAAACTGCACCTTCTGCACCGGGCCGCCCCAGTCACGGACGGCCTGTTTCAGGTCGGGCACCTGTGCCCGCTCCTTCAGCAGCATCTGGTAGGTCTCCTCGTCCACGGTATAGTCCGCGATCTTCGCCTTGTGCGCGGCGCCCATCTGGTTCAGATCATCGAAACAGCACTCATAGATGACCGGCAGGCCGTCCATGAACTCCATGATGTCCAGCGCCGTGCGGTTGTCCAGCACGTTGACCGCGATGTCCTCCTGGTGGAGCAGGTCGATGATCCGCGCGCCGTTTAAGGTGATGACGTTCCACACGAAGTCGCTTCCGATGATATCCCGGGGCACCAGGCGGATGGACCGTCCGGTGGCGGGCACAAAAACAACGCCATTCTCCGCCGCACGGCGAATGGCGTTGATGGTCCTTAGGGTGAACCTTTTTTTAGAATCCAGCAGCGTCCCGTCCAGGTCCGCGGTGATCAGGCGGATGTCAGCCTTCATTGGCTTCTCCTGTCTCCGCCTCTCTGGCGATCAGGCCTTCCCCCGAGGGCTCCTCCGGCTCTTCATCCGGCCTGACGGCGGGCTGACCGCTGCGCATGTTGGCCTTGGAGAGCACCAGGAAGCCGTACAGGACCAGCGGCACCACCATGGTGCACACGAGGGCGATCTTCAGCCAGAGCTTAGCCGCTTCGCTGCCGATCAGCGCCAGCACCAGGCAGGCCAGGTACATGCCGCCCAGCAAAATGATGGCGATCCAGGCAAATACCCTGCGTTTGTTCATCGGATGATCAGATCCTCTCTGCCGGGGCCGTTGGAGACCATGGTGATCGGCACGCCCAGGCCCTCTTCCACGAATTTAATGTAGTTCCGGCAGGCCTCCGGCAGGTCCTCGAACCTGCGGATGCCGCGGATGTCGCACTTCCAGCCGGGCAGGACTTTCAGCACCGGCTTCGCCTTTTCCAGTTTGGGGGTGGCCGGGAAGTCCGTGGTGACTTCGCCGTCCACTTCGTAGCCCACGCACACCGGGATCTCGTCCAGATAGCCCAGCGCGTCCACCACGGTCAGCACCGCCTGGGTAGCGCCCTGGATGCGGCAGCCGTATCTGCAGGCCACCAGGTCGATCCAGCCCACCCGGCGGGGTCTGCCGGTGGTGGCGCCGTATTCGCCCTTGTCGCCGCCGCGCCTGCGCAGCTCCTCCGCTTCGTCGCCGAAGATCTCGCTGACGAAAGCCCCCGCGCCCACCGCGCTGGAATAGGCCTTCACCACCGTGATCACATCCTTGATCTCATAGGGAGGGATGCCCGCGCCGATGGCGCCGTAGGCTGCCAGCGTGGAGGAGGAAGTGACCATGGGATAGATGCCGTGGTCCGGGTCCTTTAAGGAACCCAGCTGGCCTTCCAGCAGGATGGTCTTGCCGTCCTTGATGGCCTGGGCCAGATAGGCGGAGACGTCGCAGACGTAGGGCTTGATCATGTCGCGGTACTGGTGCAGGGTGTCCAGAAGCTCCTCCGCATCCAGCAGCGGCTTGTGGTACAGGTGCTCCAGCATCACGTTCTTCAGCTCGCAGACCTTGTTGACCCGCTCGATGAGGATCTCCTCGTCAAAAAGCTCGGAGACCTGGAAGCCGATCTTGGCGTATTTATCGGAATAAAAAGGCGCAATGCCGGACTTGGTGGAACCAAAGGACTTGCCGCCCAGACGCTCTTCTTCGTAGGCGTCGAACTGCATGTGATAGGGCATCAGGATCTGGGCCCTGTCGGAGACCAGGATGTGGGGCTTCGGCACGCCCTGGGCCACCAGCGCATCGATCTCCTTGATCAGATAGGGGATGTTCAGCGCCACGCCGTTGCCGATGATATTCACGGTGTGGTCGTAAAAGACGCCGGACGGCAGCAGATGCAGCGCAAATCTGCCGTAATCATTGATGATGGTGTGGCCGGCATTGCTGCCGCCCTGAAAGCGGATGACGATGTCCGACTGCCCTGCCAGGCGGTCCGTGACCTTGCCCTTGCCTTCGTCGCCCCATGCTGCTCCAACTATCGCTCTGACCATTATTCGGTCCTCCAATCTCTTTTGAAAGTGCGTTGCCTGACGGATGCGGGGCACTGACGCACAGCCGCACCCAACTATAAATAATACCCGACTTTCCCATCGGTTTCAAGGAATTTGTAAGCAATTTTCGCGGAATCGGACAGCTTTACTTTAGCCCTCCGGAATGCTATCATTACACCAGTCATGAGATACGTCCGCACGGAAAAACTGCATATCGACGTCCCCGCCCCCGTGGCTTTCCTCCTGTCCCGCCTAAACGCCGCCGGATACGAGGCCTTTGCCGTGGGCGGCTGCGTGCGCGACGCCATGATGGGCCGGGAGCCCAACGACTGGGACATCACCACCTCCGCTCTCCCCGCCCAGATCAAGAAATGCTTCCGCCGCACCATCGACACCGGCATCAAGCACGGCACCGTCACCGTGGTGCTGCGGGAAGGCAGTTTTGAAGTGACCACCTACCGCATCGACGGCGTCTACGAGGACGGCCGCCATCCGAAGGAAGTCTCCTTCACCGACGACCTGACGGAGGACCTGCGTCGCCGCGATTTCACCGTCAACGCCATGGCCTACCATCCGGACCTGGGCCTGGCTGACGTCTTTGGCGGGCGGGAGGATCTGCAGGCAAAGATCATCCGCGCCGTGGGAGTCCCCGCGGAGCGCTTCGAGGAAGATGCCCTGCGCATCATGCGGGCCGTGCGCTTCGCCGCCCAGCTGGATTTTTCCATCGAGCCGGCCACCCTGGCGGAGGTGGCAAACTTCGCGCCGCGCCTTGAAATGATCAGCCGGGAGCGCATCCAGACAGAGCTGGTAAAGCTCCTGGTCTCCGGCCGCCCCGACCGCTTCAGCCTGCTGATGGACACCGGCATCGCCGACGTGATCATGCCCGGCTTAAAGCCCCGTATTTCAACGCGGCTGATCGGCGCGCTGGAGCGCGTCCCTGCCCATCCCCACCTGCGGCTGGCAGTGCTCTTCGCGGACTGTCCGCCGGAAGAGGCGGAGGCCTGGCTGCGGGAAAACAAGTTCGACAACGACACCGTGTTTACCGTCGCGCACCTGATCCGTTATAGTTTTTTCCCCTTTGAACACGATGCCCCCGGCGTCCGCAGGGCCGTGTGCGCCGTCAGGCCGGAGTATTTCCCTTCCCTGCTGAAGGTGATGCGGGCCCTGGACCGGATCCCGGATCTGGACGGGATCGAAGCCGTCTATGACGCCGTCACCGCCGCGGGGGACTGCGTCACGTTAAAGCAGCTGGCCGTGACCGGCGGGGACCTGATCAAGGCCGGGATAAGACCCGGTCCCGGGATGGGGCAGATCCTGCAGCAGCTGCTGGACAGGGTCCTGGAAGACCCCTCCCTGAATACAAAAGAACAGCTGCTTCCCGCAGCTGTCCTTCTGTCCAAAAACTGATATATTCTGTTTTTGTCTGACCTGCGAAAACTTTCGCAGGTTTTTTATTGTCCGGGATCCCGGACCGCACCGGGTTCTCTAGACTATTCCTTACCTGCCTCCGTGTTCTCTTCCGTCACGTCCTCAGGTTCATCCCCGAGATCCTCATCGTCCGGTTCTTCGTCCTGATCTGCGGGTTCTTCCTCCTTATCGGCAGGGGGTTCTTCCTCATCCGCGGGAGGCTCTTCCTCGTCCGCAGGCGGCTCTTCGCCGGACGGATCTGTCTGGGCCGGCCGCTTCGAGGGGTCCGCGTTCTCCCAGTCGTAGGCATTGTAGATGGCCGCGTAGGGCGAATCTTCCTTCATCTCCGCGTAGGAAGTGTAGAACAGTTTTGAGATGTTCTTCCCCGCTTCGGCTCTCTTGATGGTCTTGATCAGCACCCCGGTAAACTTGGAAGCGCCGTAATCGCTCAGGTGCGTCGTGTTCCGGTAGCTGTACCAGTCCTTGAACAGGTCGTAGCGTTCCTTGTACAGGTTGAAGTCCCACAGCTCTACGCCACGCTCCGCGCAGAAAGCCTTGGCGTGGTTGTACCACAGGTCCCAGCCGTACCGGGTCCAGATCACGTTGTCGGAGACCGGCACCACGATCACCTGCACCTCGGCGCCGTGCTCCCTGCAGAGTTTGATGATCTCGTCCAGGTTCTTCCAGTTGGACTGATTGACGTTCGTGTTCAGCTTATAGCGGTCCTTGTTGAAGACCGCGTCCTCATCGCTCAGCTTGACGCTGTTCTTGGGCTTGCCGTAGAAGCCGCGGGCTTCCGGATCCACGCCGTCGATATCACCGCCCAGTATCGCCGCGCTCCAATAGGTAAAGCCGCGGTTCACCATGTCCTGGTAGAGCTTGGGATACTCCCTGAGGCCGAAGGAATTCTTCATGTACTCCAGCCGATCCGACAGCCCATTTAAACGGGGCAGGATCTTGGCGTCGCCCAGGACACCGTCGGTGGTCTCCTTGACCCAGAAGGTGTCCTCCGAAATGGTCAGGTAGACTTTTTTCACCGGATTGCGGGCCAGCTCTTCCCGCAGCAGCATCAGGGTGCCGTAGGTGCTCTGCCAGGGGCCGGACAGGTTGTAGGAGGAAGTTCCCAGGTTCTTGTCCAGCTTAACGGGATCGATGCCGTACTCCGCGTGGGAAGCTCCCGTGATAATGGTATCGATGGTGCCGGCCAGATCCTCGCGCACCTGACGGTCGTTCTCCGAGGAGTAGGTGGAGTTTTCGTAGGAGCGGATCACGATGAAGGAGAAAAGGACCATCAGCAGCCCGAACAGTACCACTGTGACCAGTGTTTTGCTAGAATCTCGCATACATGAAACCTCCTCCCCCGGACTGAGAAAAGCCGAAGCCGATGATCACCATCGCTACGCAGGCCATGATGACGATCCGCAGCAGCCACGGCACTTTTTCCATGTACTCGTACAGCGGCTTTTTGCGCTGCAGAAGGCTGGTGACGAACAGCAGCGCCGTAAAGACCAGTGCCAGTTTGATGTTGAATATCTGCGTATAGTCGATGAAATCCGGGAAGATCGCGTCAAAGCTCTCCGGGATCCCCAGCTTTGTGACGGCGTGCTTCCACAGCCCCAGGCCGTCCCGCAGAGTCCCCACCTCCGGCAGCACCTTGATGAAGGTGACCAGGATGAAGGTCCGGATGGTCACGGCGGCCCTCCAGGGGAAGGCCAGCTCATTGATCTTCAGTTTCTTCTTCCAGCCGGCAAAGACGGGATCCGTCCACAGGGACACGATGATGAAGGCGCCGTTCAAAAGGCCCCAGACCACATAGCCGGCGCTGCTTCCGTGCCAGATGCCGGTGGCCGCCCAGGTGACGATCAGCGCGATGGCTGCCGGCAGGTTGCGGCCGAAGCCCTTGGACTTTGCGCTGACGTTCTTGCCCAGCTTCTTGTTCCACTTGGCCATGGCCACGGGGAAATACAGGTACCGCTTGAACCAGACGCCCAGGGAGATGTGCCATCTGCGCCAGTATTCCGCGACGGACTTGGCGAAGTACGGCCGTTCAAAGTTCTCCGTCAGTTTGATGCCGAAGATCTGGCTGATGCCGCAGGCCATGTCCATGTAGCCGGAGAAGTCGGTGTAGATCTGCACGCTGTAGCCGAAGGCCGCCAGCAGGGCGATGTAGCCCGGATACTCCCCGTAGTTGGCGAAGACCCCGTTGACGTAAGGCGCGAGGGCGTCCGCGATCAGCATCTTTTTAAACATGCCCCAGAGGAAGCGCCTGGCGCCCCGGGAAAAGTTCAGGTAGGAATAGCTGTGCTCCGTGAACAGCTCCTTGGAAAGGTCCTCGTATACGCTGATGGGACCCTGGGTGATCTGGGGGAAGAAGCTGATGAACAGCAGCGTTTTAAAGTAGTTGCGCTCCGCCGTCACATTGCCCCAGTACACGTCGATCAGATAGCCGGTGGACTGGAAGGTATAGAAGGAAAGGCCCAGGGGCACCGCCAGGCTGACGCTCAGCAGCCTGCTGCTTCCCATCATGGCGATGAACCGCACGTTCCCCAGATGAAGATACTTGAACATGCACAGGATGCCGAAATTGAAGAGCAGGACGGCCGCCAGCACCAGGCGCATCTTCCGCTGCACCCGCTTCTTGCGCTCCCCGCGCTCTTCTTTGGTCATCTCCGCCTTGTTCGCCTTCAGATAGACGGCGTTGTTGTCGGAGATGGCCTGGAGGCCCATGGCGCCGCAGTAGATGGAGACCGACGTGGCCAGGATGAACATCAGGCCCACGTAGCCCGCCGAGGCATAGAACACCAGGCTCGCGGCCAGCAGCACGATCCACTGAAAACGCTTCGGGACCGCGAAATAGACCACGAACAATATGACGATCAGTGCCAGGAATCGATACGAGACAAACGCCATGTCAATCCTCTTCGCGGATCTGGCAGATCATGTTCCACATGGCCGACGCGCTGTTGAAGTTTTCGTTGCGCAGCCACTTGGGGCCGATCTCGATGTCAAAGGTGTCCTCGATGTCCGAGATCAGGTTCAATATGCTCAGGGAATCATAGACCCGGCCGTCGATCAGGTTGTCGACCGTGTCGTAGTCCAGATCCGGATTGATGTCGTTCAGCAGTTCCAGCAGTTCTTCCATAAAAGTCTCCTATCAGGATGGTCATCCCCGCTCAGCCGCGCAGCGCTTCTTTCAGCTTCTGCCTGTCCACCTTTCCGTTGGAGCCGATGGGCAGGGCCGGCAGGACGTTCACCCGGCCGGGCAGCATGTAGTAGGGCAGTTTATTCCGCAGAAGCTCGATGATGTCGCGCCCCGTCAGCGCGGCGTCCTCCGCGCACTCGCAGAAAAGCACGATCCTCAGCTTCTTTTCATCATACAGACAGCAGCAGCGCATCACGCCCTCCAGGGCGCCGGCGGCGGCTTCGATCTCTCCCGCCTCGATGCGGTACCCCAGATGCTTGAACTGGGAGTCCGCCCGGGATACAAAGCGCAGGGCGCCCTTTTCGTCCAGCTGGGCCAGGTCGCCGGTCTTGAACGTGCGGGCCGGGCCGTCGCCCAGGTCTTTTTCGGTAAAGGCCGCCTGGGTCCTGGCGGGATCGTTGTAGTATTCCAGCGCCAGGGCGGGGCTCTGCAGATACAGTTCCCCCACGGTGCCGGGCTCTGTCACCGCCCCGCCGTCCTTGATCAGGTACAGCCTGCAGTTGTTCAATGTGGTGCCCAGGGGCAGCAGCTCGTCGTCGGCGAAGGTCCCCTCCACCTCGTAGGCGCAGCAGATGCCCGCCAGCTCGCTGGCGCCGTACAGATTGACGAAGCGCACATGGGGCAGGGCCGCCCGCCAGCGGTTCAGATGCTTCATGGGCATGGTCTCGCCCACGAAGAGCACCATGCGCAGGTATTCCGGCTTCACCATGTCCAGCACTCTCAGCTTGGAGACGATGGCCAGCACCGTGGGCACCCACTGGGCCACGGTGACCCTGCGTTCGTTCAGATAGTCGATCAGTTCCGTGGGCATGGAGAAGAGCTCCGTGGGCAGGACCTGCAGAGTGGCTCCCACCGCCAGCATCAGGTAGAGGTCCTTGGCCGAAGCGTCGAAGGAAAAAGGCGTCTGGTTGCCGATCACGTCCTCCGCGCAGAAGTCGAAGCGGTCCGTATAGGCCTGCAGGAAACTGCGCATGCTGCCGTGGCTCTTCAGCACGCCCTTGGGCTTTCCGGTGGAGCCTGAGGTGTAGATCAGCACCAGGGGACGGTCATCCTCCGCCTCAAAAAACAGCTGCGGGCCATCCTCTTTCAGGGCCTCTTCCATCAGTTCGGCCAGGGGAAGGTATTCCCCCTCATAGCCGACGCCCCGGAGCGTCTCTTCAAAGGCGGCCGCGCCGATCACCAGGCTGATGCCCGCGTCCCCGATGATGTCCGCCAGCTTCTGCGGCGGATACTCCGGATTGAGGGGCACGTAAAAGCCGCCGGACGCCGCCACCGAAAGCAGGGCGGCCGGAGCCG
>JAGAEH010000222.1 GCA_017613225.1 Lachnospiraceae bacterium | reverse complement strand
TGTGGGCGGCCATGAAGCGGCAGTTTGAGGAAGATCTGCAGAACCTGCGGGACGGCAATGCCGTATCCCTGCTGGCAAAGTGGATCAAGACCGCGGACGCTTCTTCTGCAGCCACCAGAAAGCTGGGTATCCTGACCGCGCAGAAGCTGGGATACTCCGTCTATGAATTCAAGCGGCTGGTGAGGGCGCTGAGAAAGCGGATCGGCATCGTGGAAGCCCTGATGTCCGCGGGACGCTGGGACGAGATCCGGTATCCTGCCGTGCCTTCCAGGGCCATGATGATCTACCGCAGGGCCTTTGAGAAACACGATAAGAAGCGTTTCAGCCAGTTCATCATGAAGGCTGAGACCGGGGAGGAGACCATCCACTCCGGAGATCTGTACCCCTACGACATCGTGGAAAAGGTCATGCAGTTCGGCCTGAGAGGATGCCGCGTCACAGAGGACCTCGTACTGGAGGCCCAGTGGCGCCAGCTGCCCGACTACGTGGAAAAGGGCACCAACGCGCTGGTCATCGCCGACACCTCCGGCTCCATGAGAGGGCGGCCTCTGGCGACTTCCGTCGGCCTGGCCATATACTTCGCCGAGCGGAACACCGGCGCCTTCCACAACATGTTCATGTCCTTCTCCAGTGCCTCCCGCATCCACCTGCTGAAGGGGGAGACCCTGGCCCAGAAGATCGAAAGCATCGACATGGATGACTGGCAGAACAATACAAACCTGAGGGCGGCCTTCGACCACGTGCTGGAGGTCGCGGTAAAGAATCACGTCTCCCCCGACGAGATGCCCAGGTCCCTGATCGTCATCTCCGACATGGAGATCGATTACTGCGGCGACAACGACTGGACCTTTTACGGGAAGATGTCCCGCAGATTCGCGCAGTCCGGCTACCAGATCCCCAACATCATCTTCTGGAACGTGGACAGCCGGAACGACGTCTTCCACTCCGACAGGTCCCGTACCGGCGTGCAGCTGGTGAGCGGCCAGTCCGCCTCCGTGTTCCGCCAGGTGATGCAGTGCGTCGGCCTGGATCCCGTGGCGGCGATGGAGCAGATCATCAACTCCGCAAGATACGAGGCCATTACGGTCGCCTGAGCAAAATCGGATATGAAATATTGGCATAAAAGGGGCTTATTTCGGAATAAGCCCTTTTTTAATTTCGGCCTGTTTTCAACGTTTTCTTATTCCCAAGTGTGCCTGTTGTTATTCCAATACAGAATGTAAGCCGTTTGCAAATCCTGCAGTATCTGCATAAACTGTAGACGTAAAAGCAACTGCTGGAAGGAGATACTCATGAACGGATATTGGAAAAAACTCTGCAGAGTTAATTTGACAGACAAGACCTGGACTACCGAGGACATCGACGAGGCGACTCTGGATCTGCTGATGGGCGGCACCGCCCTTGGCGCAAAGATCCTTTTGGAGGAGACCGAGCCCAACGTAGATCCGCTTTCCCCCGAAAACAAGATCATCTTTGCCGTAGGCTGCCTGCAGGCCTGCCCCACGTTCCCCGGCAACGCCAAGTGGAGCGTCATCACCAAGAGCCCTCTTACCGGCTCCGTCACGGACTCCGCCGGTACCGGCGCCTGGGCTCCGCAGTTTAAGAAGTGCGGATATGAAGCCCTCGTCATCGAAGGCAAGGCCGACAAGCCCACCTGGCTCTACATCACCGACGACGGCGTTGAGTTCCGCAACGCGGAAGAGCTCTGGGGCCTGGACAGCATTGATACTTCTGCAAAGATCAAGGAGATCCTGGGCGACAAGAGAGTCAACGCCCTGAACATCGGTCCCGCCGGCGAGATCATGAATCCCATCGCCAACATCACCTGCGACGGCCACTCCTTCGCGGGCCGCGGCGGCACCGGCGCCGTCATGGGTTCCAAGAACCTGAAGGCCATCGCCGCTTGGGGCACCAAGCAGTGCGAGGTCGCCGATCTGGAAGCCGCGAAGGCTTTCGGCAAGGAAGTGTTCGTCAACCTTCACAAGGCCACCGAGAGCGCAGAAGGTACTCCTTCCGTCATGGTGGGCATGGAAGCCATCGGCGACTCCCCGATCCGTTACTGGAGAGGCGATGTATGGCACAAGGGAGCCGAGACCATCGGTACCCCCAGATATACACAGTTCTACAATGTTAAGCCTCTGCCCTGCCAGAACTGCCCCATCGGCTGCCACAGACACATCGATTTTGAACTTTCCAACGGCGAGCGCATGGTAGGAAACGGTCCCGAGTACGAGACCCTGGGCACCATGGGCTCCGGCCTCTGCATCGACGACCTGGAAGCCATCGCCCTGGCCAACGACATGGCCAACAGGGCCGGCGTGGACACCATCTCCCTGGGCTCCTATGTGGGCTTTTTGATCGAGTGCTATGAATCCGCTCTGATCACCGCGGAAGAGATCGGCATGGTCCCGAAATTCGGCGACAAGGAGACGCTGCTCTTCCTGTGCGACAAGCTGATCAAGAACGAAGGCGTCGGCAAGCTCTTTGTGAAGGGCATCCGCGGCGCTGCCGCTGCCATCGGCGGCGACGCACAGGACCTGACCGTGGAAGTCAAGAACATGGACCTGCCGGCCCACGATCCCAGAGCGGTGTTCGCCAACTTCCCGAACTACGCCACCGGCGCCCGCGGCGCCTGCCACGAGCGAGGCGACACGCAGGCCATCGCAACCGGCCTGGTCTATCCGGAAGTCGGCTTAGAGGAGACACCCGACAGATTCTCCGTGGAGCAGGCTCCCAACATCGCCATCATCGCTCAGGATGGCGCGCTGATGTACAACTGCCTGACCATCTGTAAGTTCATGATCAAGTTCGCAGGCATGACCATCTCCGAGCTGGCCCATGAGCTGGAGCTGATCCTCGGCAAGGAGGTCGATCCTTATGAGCTGTTCAAGGTGGGCGAGCGCTCCCAGAACCTGCAGAGGCTCATCAACGTCCGCGACGGCATGAGCCGCAAGGACGACACCGCTCCCAAGAAGCTGTTCCTGCCGGCCGCCACCGGTTCACGCGCCTTCAAGGCTCCCACACAGGCGGAGTTCGACTGGATGCTGGACGAGTACTACAAGCAGAGGGGCTGGGACAACAACGGTATCCCGACGGCCGAAAGGCTTGAGGAACTGGGGCTTGGCGACTACGTGAAGTATCTTCCGTAAGGAGCGGGCCATGGTCAAGATCAAGTATTACGGGATCTTAAAGCCCTACATGCCGGAAGTCGCAGAAGACGGGTTCTGGCATGCCGAAAAAGCAGGGATGACCATCGGTCAGATCATGGAAGAGACCGAAGCGGCCGGAAAAGCCGCAACCGTCATTCTTGTAAACCGCGTCAGGAAGGACATGGACTACGTCCTTCAGGACGGTGACACATTAACTGTGATGCCCTTGGTAGCAGGGGGCTGACATAGTGGGGACAGCTGCCGCGTCATGGGGTAGGCAGCTGTTCTTTCTTTCATATTGGACGGGGGCGCGTAGACGCCCCTGTTTTTATATGCTAAAATAATGCCGGACCTTGCCAGAGCAGTATGGAAAGGAAGGTGCTGATGAAAATGGATAAAGAACAAGTGATCCGGGAGCTGACGGAACTTTTCAGAAACACTCCCGGCAATACCGTGGGTGAAAAAGATGCCCTTCCTGGCTGTGAGGGGCTTGTCATGTATGAGGAACCCATCTTCGGCGTCAGCGATCCTGCCGATCCCCTTTACGTCAAATTCAAGGAAAAGGAAGTGATCGGGGACAATTTCCTTGGGCCTCGGGAGTGGCTGCCGGGAGCAGAGTCCGTGATCTCCCTGTTCCTGCCTTTTACAGAGCGGGTCAAGGGCTCCAACCGGGGCGACCAGGAGGTCACCTCCTCCGAATGGCTCCACAGCAGGATCGAGGGACAGGCATTTATCAACGCGTTCATGAGGAACGCAAAAGAGTATTTTGAAAGCCGGGGGATCAGCGCCTGCGTGCCGGCCCAGGATCCCCGCTTCGGGGTCAGGACCACCGCGCTGCCGGAAAATGATCCCAAGGGAGTCCACATCGCCAGCAACTGGTCCGAGCGGCACGTCGCTTTTGCTTCGGGGCTGGGGACCTTCTGCCTGACAAGAGGACTCATCTCTTCCAAAGGAGTGGCCGGGCGGTATGCCAGCATCATCATTTCCGGGAAACTGGAACCGGAGGAAAGGCCATACACAGGCGTGTATGATTACTGCATCCTGTGCGGCGCCTGCATCCCCCGCTGCCCCGCCAAAGCCATCACTCTGGAGGGGGGCAAGAATCAGATCAAATGCCGGGACTGGGTCCATGAGATGGGGAAACGCTACGCGCCGCGCTACGGCTGCGGAAAATGCCAGACGGGCGTCCCCTGCGAGAGCGGGATACCCCTGAAAGCGCAGAAATGACCGCCGTCCACCGCGGCAAAGGGAGTATTCTGCGGACTGCGGAGACGGGCTGACGACAGATACCATAAAGAGAGGACCATCATGATGAAAGAACTGACGAAGTACACGGATTTCCTGATGGAGGAGACCGAAACGCTGCTGAACATCGATTCCCCCACCGGCTATACGGAGAATGCCGCGGCCTGGGTGCGGGAGGAATTCGAGAAGCTGGGCTTTGAGGCCGGGATCACCACAAAGGGTGGCGTGCTGGTCTCCCTGGGCGGAGAGGAACGGGAAAACGGCCTGCTGCTGGAGGCTCACGCGGATACCCTGGGGGCCATGGTGGCGGAGATCAAGGGAAACGGCCGGCTCCGGCTGACGAATCTGGGCGGCATGAACCCGAACAACGCCGAAACGGAGATCGTGCGCGTGGTGACGAAATTCAGCGGCGTCTATGAGGGCACGTTCCAGCTTTGCAACGCCTCGATCCACGTCAATAAAGAGTATAACGACACCAAGAGGACGTGGGATTCCTGCGAGGTGGTGCTGGATGAGGACGTGACGTCCAAGGAGGACGCGGAAAAGCTGGGGATCTCCGTGGGAGACATCGTCTGCTTTGAGCCCTATGTGAGGATCACGAAGAGCGGCTACATCAAGTCCCGCTTCCTGGATGACAAGCTGAGCGTGGGCATCCTTCTGGGGCTTGCGAAATACATGCATGATGAAAAGATCACGCCGAAGCGGGCGCTCTACGCCCACGTGACGGTATATGAAGAGGTGGGCCACGGCGGCTCCGGCAGTGTGCCGGCAGGCTGCACCGAAGCCATCTCCGTGGACATGGGCTGCGTCGGGGACGGCCTTGCCTGCACGGAAAGGCAGGTGTCCATCTGCGCCAAGGACAGCGGCGGGCCCTACAGCTATCCGGTGGTGAAGGGCCTGATCGAAGCCGCCAAAAACAGCGGCGCGGACTACGCGGTGGACATCTATCCGATGTACGGCAGCGACGTGGAGGCGACGCTGCGTTCCGGTGTGGACCTGAAGCACGGGCTGATCGGCGCCGGCGTATACGCTTCCCACGGCTATGAGCGCAGCCACAGGGACGGGGCGGAGAACACGCTCCGCCTGCTGATCGCCTACGCGCTGGAAGGATGATCACAGACATTTAGATCTGCATAGATACAGAAATAAAAACGGAAAGGCGGAAGCTCAATGAAAACGATGCTGGAGAAGTATGAGGCAGCCGGGAAACTGCTGCCGCCGATGGTAAAAGACGCTGTCCTGAACGGGGAGATCAAATTCAACTGGATCGACGACAGTTCTTTCTGGTACCTTTGTCAGACCAGGACCGGGGGCGGCCGGGGCAAAAAGTTCGTAAAAGTGGACTGCGGCACCGGCGAAAAGGCCCCGCTGTTCGACCACGAAGCCCTGGCGAAGCTGCTGGAGGCAGACTCCGAAGACCTTCCCTTTGATACGGTGGAATACGACCCGGAGACAGGGGGGATCACCTTCCGTATGGAGGGGAAAAAGCACGTCTTCGCGGGCGGAGAACTGAAGACGGAGGAGGAAAAGGAGACCGATAAGAAGGAGACCCTCTCCCCCGACGGCAGATACGCCCTTTTTGTGAAGGACTACAACCTCTTTTCCAGAAACACGGAGACGGGGGAGATCCGGGCCCTGACCGAGGACGGCGAGCAGTTCAACGACTACGCCCGCCCCGGAGACTCGGTGGCGGCCCGCACCCAGTTTTTGTTCCGGGAGATCCCCGAAAAGCCCATCGCCCAGTGGTCTCCGGATTCGAAAAAGTTCATCACGTTCAGACTGGACAGAAGGAACGTCCTGGAGATGCCCATCATCAAATCCTATGAGGCGGAGGGGGAGACGAATATCCGCCCCACCCTCTATACCTACCGGTGTCCGCTGCCGGGGGATCCGGACGACAAACTGCCCTACGCTTATTTCTATCTGTTCGATATCGAGAGCGGCAAGGGGCAGCAGCTGGACGCTCTTCCCGCGATCAACGGCAACGCCCCCTTCAGCTCCGAGTGGGGCTGCGTGCAGTGGTTCGAGGACTCCTCCCACGTCTATCTCTACAGCGTGAACCGGGGGAACCATGACGCCGTCATGTACCTGGCGGACGCGGCGACGGGAGAGTGCCGCCCCTGCGTGAGGGACCACGCGGACACCTTCTTAAATACCAGCTACTGCGGGGAATACAACGGCTACGGCAGGTTCTCCAGCTCCAGCTACGTCACCAGGGACTGCAAAAACGTCATCTGGAAGTCGGAGAAAGACGGCTTCTTCCGCCTCTACTGGTGCGACGCGGAGACGGGAGAGTACCTGTATCCCATCACACCCGCGGGCAGGGTCTGCGACCGGATCATCCGCATCGACGAGGAGAAGAAGCTTATCTACTTCATGATGAACAACTTCGGGGAGGAAGAGGGCATCAGCGATCCCTATTACCAGCTGTTCTGCAAAGTGAACTTTGACGGCACCGGCTTTGAGATCCTCACTCCCGAGGACGCGGATCACCGGATCTCCATGTCGCCCGATGGCGGCTATTTCGTGGACGACTATTCCCGGGTGGACCTGCCGCCGGTGACGGTGCTGAAAGCCTGCGACGGAAGCATCATCAGCGAAGTGGAAAAGGCGGACATCGAGGACCTGCTGAAGCTGGGCTACATCTTCCCGGAGCGGTTCAAAGTCCTTTCCAACGATGGCAAGACCCAGCTCTACGGCATCCTGATCAGGCCGGCGGAGATGGAAGAGGGCAAAAAGTATCCCGTGATCGACCACATCTACGGCGGCATGCACTCCAGCTTCGTTCCCAAGCGGTTCACCTGGCACGGAGCCCAGGGCAGGGAGGCCTTTGGCGGCCTCATGTCCTATGCCCACCTGGGGATCGCCGGCGTGATGCTGGACGGCCTGGGCACCTTCTGGCGCGGCAAGAAGATCCAGGAGTGGAGCTACAAGAACGTCCACGGCTGCGCGGACATCGCGGACCACGTCTACTGCATGAAGGAACTCCAGGAAAAATACCCCTTCCTGGACATCGAAAACGTGGGCATCTGGG
>JAGAEH010000221.1 GCA_017613225.1 Lachnospiraceae bacterium | reverse complement strand
GCCATCGTCCACAACGGTATCGTGGAGAATTACATGGAACTGCGCACGGAGCTGATGGAAAAAGGCTACGTGTTTGAGAGCGAGACGGATACGGAGACCATCGTGCACCTGCTGGAGATGTACTATGACGGCGACTTGAAGTCTGCCGTGATGAAGACCGCCGGCCGGCTGACCGGTTCCTACGCCCTGGGCATCATCTGCACCGATCAGCCCGGCGTGATGTACGCGGTGCGGGAATCCAGCCCGCTGATCTTAGGCATCGGCGTGGGCGAGAACTATTTCGCCTCCGATGTGACGGCGCTGGTGGCCAACACCAAGAACATCATCTACATGGACAACGGCGAATTCGCCATGCTCACCAAGGACGAGATCAAGGTCTTCGACGTGGCGGGGCGGGAGATCGTTAAGCCCATCAACCACATCACCTGGAGCGTGGAGGATTCGGAAAAGGGCGGCTACGAGCATTTCATGCTGAAGGAGATCTACGAGCAGCCCGGTGCCGTGAAGAACTGCACGGACCCGCGCCTGCGCAGCGGTGAGATCTTCTTTGACGATTTTGACATCAGCGCGGAAGAATTGAAGCAGATCAACAAGATCGTGATCACCGCCTGCGGCTCCGCCTATCACGCGGGCTTCTGCAGCCGCTACGCCATTGAAAAGCTCTGCCACATCCCGGTGGAGGTGGAGCTGGCCAGCGAGCTGCGCTACCGCGACCCGCTGATCGACGAGCACACGCTGGTGCTGGTGATCTCTCAGTCCGGCGAGACGGCGGACACCATCGCCGCCATGAAGGAGTGCATGAGCCGCGGCGCCAAGGCGGTGTCCATCGTGAACGTGGTGGGCAGCACCATCGCCAAGCTCAGCGACTACACGGTATATACCTATGCGGGCCCGGAGATCGCCGTGGCCACCACAAAGGGCTTCACTACCCAGCTGGCGGCCCTGTACATGCTGGCCCTGTACATGGGCAGGAAGCTGGAGCTGGTGGACAAGAAGACCTACACCAAGATGGTCCGGGAGATCGCCAACCTGCCCAAGCAGATGCAGCAGACCTTCGACATGAACAACTCCAAGCTGCCCCGGCTGGCCAAGAAGATCTACAGCGCGAAGCATTTGTTCTTCATCGGCCGCAACACGGACTACGCCGTGGCCATGGAAGGCGCTCTGAAGATGAAGGAGATCAGCTACATCCATTCGGAGAGCTACGCCGCCGGCGAATTGAAGCACGGCACCATCGCCCTGATCGAAGAGGGGCAGAAGGTGATCGCCACCTGCTGCAACGACAAACTGACGGAGAAGATGATGAACAACATCGTGGAGGTGAAGGCCCGGGGCGCGGAGGTGATCGCGGTGGCCTTCCGCGGCAACACGGACGTGGTGAAAAAGGCGGACGAGATCATTTATGTGCCCAAGACGGAGACTCTGTTCTCCGCCATTCTGGAGGTGCTGCCCCTGCAGCTGCTGGCCTACTATGTGGCCAAGGAGAACGGCTGCGACATCGACAAGCCCAAGAACCTGGCCAAGTCGGTGACGGTGGAATAAAAATATCGATCGAAAATAGAAATACCCCGGGGCCTCATGGGACTCCGGGGTATTTTGTGTAAGGCGATCAGTCCCGGAACAGGACTTCCACCAGCGCCTTCTCGTATTCGGGAATGTCCGGGGGACGGCGGGCGGAGACGATGTTGCCGTCGATCACTACGGGCTGGTCCAGCCAGTTGGCTCCCGCGTGGATCAGATCGTCCTTGATGCCGGGAGTGCTGGTGACGTTCTTGCCCTGGAGGATCTCGGCGGAGGCCAGGACCCAGCCGGCGTGGCAGATGATGCCCACAAGTTTGCCGGCGGCGTTGATCTCCCGCACCAGCTCCAATACTTTCGGGAAGCGGCGCAGCTTGTCCGGCGCCCAGCCCCCGGGGATCAGGATCCCGTCATAATCCGCGGCGTCCAGATCCAGGAAGGAGAGTTCTGCTTCGCAGGGAACGCCGTATTTTCCTTTATACTTGCCGGGTTTTTCCGCGGCCAGGTCTACGATGGCGCCGGCCTCGCGCAGCCGCATCACCGGGCACCACAGTTCCAGATCTTCAAAATCATCGCTGACCAGCTGAAGGACTTTTTTCATGGGGAGCCTCCTTTTCATTTGATCGGTTTTAGTATAATATAAATGGCAGAAGTGTACAATATCGTCTGCCTGCCTTAAGGCGGGAAATAGGAGGATCAGGATGAAACTGAAGATCATGCGGATGGATAAGGCACAGAACGACCGCGGCGCTTTCTGCGACAGAGAACCCGGCCCCAAGGTCCTGCAGTATACCGTGCAGGACGAGGAGACCGGGAAGAAGTACTATTGCGCTTACCTGAAGATCGGGGAGATGGAGGACTTTACCGTTACGAAGCGGGACGTGCTGCACGCCATCGCCAACGACTATATCGAGGACGTGATCCCCTGGCGGCTGGAGAGCTACACCAGCACCCGGGAGTCCTGGGCAGCTCTCCCCGAATCGGAGTTTTACGAGATCTGCCAGCAGCTGAAGGAGAAATACGCAAAGGACAAGAGCCAGCTGGATGTGGGAACGATCCACACCTTTGAGATCTGACGGCGCAGCTCCGCGTTATTACCTTCTTTTCCGTCTGTTGTAGTCGGCCTCGGCGTCTTCCTTCCAGCTGCCGTCGATGGGAGCGCAGCAGCGGGCCGCCGTGACGGCCTTGCCGACAGAGCGGTAGTTGCTTTCCATCCCTTCGCTGTCCGCCATGAAGTTGGTGATGTGCTCCGGACGGAAGCCCAGGCCTCTGCCGGCGTCGAAGGCGTCGATATTCGCGCCCAGGAAGATGAACTGCCAGCCGTACTTTTCCTGCTCTTTTTCCACCATCTGGCGGATCTGCTCCTTGGTGAAGCGGTGGCTGGCATTCTCCAGCCCGTCGGTGGTGATCACGAACAGGGTGTTCTCCGGCACGTCCTCCGGACGGGCGTAGCGGTGGATGCTGACGATGTGCTCAATGGTGCTGCCCACGGCGTCCAGCAGGGCGGTGCAGCCGCCGGGCACGTAGTCGCGGCGCGTCATCTCGGGTACCTGCTGCAGGTCCAGGCGGTCGTGCAGCCGTTCGATGCGGGTGTCGAAGAGAACGGTGGTCACGTAGCACTTGCCGTCCACTTCCTTCTGGCGCTCGATCAGCGAATTGAAGCCACCGACGGTGTCGCTGACCAGCTTGCTCATGGAACCGCTGCGGTCCAGGATAAATACGAGTTCGGTGATATTGTTCTTCATGATAAGACCTCCTGTGCTGTTGTTTTCTGACGACAGTATAGGAGGTCTTCTGATGTCTGTGGTCGCCTGCCGGGCGACATTTTTGAGGATAGCAGAACCGTCCCCGCGTCCTCAGCCCAGCGTCACCTGGTCGTAGGCGAACAGGGCTTCGTTGATCTCGAAGATGTTGTAGTTTCCGTGAGAGATGAAGTATTCGATGATCACGTCGAAGATGCTGCTGCGGGAAAGGGCAAAGCCCGCCTTGCGCAGCAGTTCGCCGGTCTCGGCCAGGTCCAGCCGCAGGGCGATGGCCAGAGCCACCACTGTCTTTTTGCTGGGGGAATAGTGGACGTCGGAGCGGATCTTGGAGAAGAGCTTCCGGTCCAGGTTGGCCCTCTTGTAGCACTGGGCGTCGGTGATCCCCGCTTCGTCGATCTTGCGCAGCAGCATCTGGGTGAAGCTTTCGTCCAGCCGGGCGATCAGGTCGTCCAGCTTTCCGTCTTCGGCGCCCGCATAAACTGACGGCGCGAAGCTCTCGGCTTCGAGATACGCGTCTTCCTCGGGTATTTCCTCTTTATTGGACGGCCTTAAGAAGGACGGTCTCCGCCTTGCCTGTTTCCGGTCATGGTCGGGCCGCGCCATTCCCGAGGGGGCAGCCTCCTGGGGCCTCGCCGCCGAGCCTGCGGAAGGGCGGGGCATTGCACCGGATGCGCCTGCGGGTGGACGGGACATTCCGTCGGGAGCGCCTGCGGAATAGTGCTCTTTTCTCGCCAGATACTGCAGCCGGCGGCTCCGCTCGTACTCCTCATCCTCATGTTCTTCCACATAGTGGTCGTCGATGAATTCCTGCAGATTCGGGAACAGCGTCCTGCCCAGATGCAGGGTGTCACGGCCGAACAGTACCAGCCAGACCGCCAGGCCGCCGTCGGGATCGTGCTCCATCAGAAAACCGCTGATGGCGTCGATGGCCACCCGCAGGGCCTGATCCTTGGGGTAGCCGTACACGCCGGCGGAGATCAGCGGGAAGGCGACGGACTCACAGTGATTCTCCACGGCCAGCTCCAGGGAATTCAGATAGCAGCTGCGCAGCAGCGCCTCTTCTCCGTGGGAACCGTCTTCCCAGATGGGGCCTACGGTGTGGATCACGTAACGGGCAGGCAGGCTGTAGCCTCCTGTGATCTTTGCTTCGCCTGTGGGGCAGCCCCCCAGGGCGCGGCACTCTTCCAGAAGGCCCGGACCCGCGGCCCGGTGGATGGCGCCGTCCACCCCGCCGCCCCCCAGAAGGGAAGAGTTGGCAGCGTTGACGATGGCGTCCACTTTCATTTTGGTAATATCATTTCGAACCAGCAGCAGCGGCATGGCATTTCCTCCGTGATCTTGATTTTTATCATTTCTGTCTCCCTATCATACCGCAGAAGGCCCGGCCGTGCAAACAGCACTTGCGGTATCCGGCGCTTGCGCGTATAATATATGCGTATGTTTATGCGTAAATCGGAAAAAACTCATCGATCCGGACAGCTTCTGATCTGCATGGCGCTCCTGTTTGCCGCGGTGATCCTGGGGCTTTTCTTCCCGTACACTGCCCGGGCAAACGCCCATGACGATTACAAGGAGCTGGTGGTGGACATCGAGAACGAAGGCCCCCATCAGCAGATCCAGCTCTACCGCGTGGATTCCAACGGGGACCGGATCACGGGGATCTGCAACGTCTGTTCCATCACAACGCTATTAAACCGCCGCCTGGTCTACGACGGAAAGACCGATGAAGAGTTTACGGTAAACGACGTCTTTGACGCCTGCGGCGTGACCGTCTATGCCGGTCCCATCTACTGGAACGGAAACGGCAAGACCGGATACCGCTATTCCGGCGACACCGGCTACTGGAGCCGGCTCAGGTACACGAACGACAGCGGTACCAGCTACCAGGCGATCCGCGTCGGCATCGACCAGATCCGGGACGGCATCAACGAGACCGGCAGCTTCAACAACTATCTGATCAAACTTCTCCACGCGCATCCCGAAGGCATCTGCATCCGCAACGAGGCGGCCAACCATGTGGCAGTCATCTATTACTACGCCATCATCGACGGGCGGGTGCAGTTCTACGTAAAGGACCCGGTGGAGCGCTATTCCGGCAAGCTGGAAGACGCCTGGATCTACAACGCCAACGGCGTCCACAGCCTGTACAACGGGATCGATTTCATTGTCTATCTGAAGGGCTCCAAGTCCGCCCCGAAGCCGGATGACAGCTGCAGGGTCTTTACCGCCATGAGCGAAGGCTCCTCGGGCAGCCAGGTCATGACCATGCAGAAGATGCTGAAGGCGGTGATGGACGCGGACATGGACGTGGACGGCTACTTCGGCCCCGGCACGGAAAAAGTCCTGCTGCAGTTCCAGCGCTGGGAAGGGCTGGATGACGACGGCATCTGCGGCCAGGGGACCTGGGCAAAGCTGAAGGAAGAGTACGCGAACCTGAGCAGCAGGCAGGACCAGCCCCCCGAGACGACGGCCGCTCCGAAAGAGACGGAGAAGAGCACCGAGCCAAAAGAGACGGAAAAGAGCACAGAGCCGAAGGAGACGGAAAAGAGCACCGAACCGAAGGAGACGGAGAAGAGCACCGAGCCGAAGGAGACGGAGAAGAGCACCGAGTCGAAGGAGACGGAGAAGAGCACCGAGCCGAAGGAGACGGAAAAGAGCACCGAGCCAAAAGAGACGGAGAAGAGCACCGAGGCGAAGGAGACAGAAAAGAGCACCGATGCAGATGAGACCGAAAAAGGTGCCGTCTTCATGCAGGGCTTCATAAAGCCCTCCTTCTGGAACAGAGTCGTCAGGCTGCTCATCCGCGACGTGAAACTGCAGATATTACCGGAATTCCATCAAATACCTTAGCACCATCAGGAGGATCAAAATGTACACAGAAGAGGAGATCAGAGAGAAGATCCAGGCAGGCCGGAATTTCATGAAGATGCCGGTGGTCATCGACGCGGATTACAAGACCGACCAGTATCTGGGAAAACCTCAGCCGCCGCTGTTCAAGGACCCGGTGAGCGACGTCCGGATCCCTCTGCCGAAGGAATTCGCGGAAGTGGTCAGGAAGAACGATTTTCTGGATGTCATCAACAGCCGCGTCTCCAACCGCGTCTACACCGAGGAGCCGCTGACGCTGAAGCAGCTGTCCTATCTTCTGTGGTGCGCCCAGGGCGTGAAGGGCCTGCGGGGCAAAAAGTACGCCACCCTGCGCACGGTGCCCTGCGGCGGCGCCCGCCATCAGTTTGAACTGTACCTGGCGGTGCAGTTCGTGGAGGGATTGAAGCCCGGCTATTACCACTATCTTCCCCAGACCCACGAGCTGGAGCTGCTCTCCGAAGATGACGGCACCATGCGGGACTTTTTGAAAGAGTCTCTGGCGGGCCAGGGCTGGACGGTCAAGGCCTCCGTCACCTTCTATATCAGCATGGTGGCCTACCGCGCGGAGTGGCGCTACGGCATCTCCTCCCACCGGGTCGCCCTGGTGGACTCGGGCTACATCAGCGAGAACATCTACCTGGCCGCTACGGCGGCGGACCTGGGCAGCTGCGCCATCGGCGCGGTGCGCAACCAGATCTGCGACGAAAAGTTCGGCCTGGACGGCGTGGACGAGTACATCTTCCTGGCCCATCCCGTGGGGACGGTCCGCCCGGAAGACCATCAGAAAGAGCTGGACTTCTACGCCTTCATCAAGGAATTCGACAAATAAACGTGTATAAGGGACGTTTCTCTATACACGGTTTTGCCTGTAAAGCAAAGACTGCCCGGGGCGAGCGCTCCGGGCAGTTTTCTGCGGATCGGCCGAGGTCGGTTCAGGCCCCCGGTGTTCTCCACATCTGGGCCAGCATCAGGACACCGCCACCGATGACAAGGATGGAAGAGGCCTTTCCCTGCAGTATCATGGCTTCGTTTTCAGACAGAGAAATGATGACGTCGGATGCGGGAAAAGGTCCTGCCGAACGCGGCGGAACGACGGTGACCGAGGCGCTTCCCTCCGCGCAGAAGAGCAGCAGTTCTTCGCAGGCAGCTTGGGGTCTGAGCGTGAGGACCGGCGGCGCCGGGAGTGGCGCCAGACCGTTGAATGCAGGCAGACTGGGCAGTTTTACTGCTTCCAGCGTGCCCTCGGCCCGGCCCTTTCGCAGCAGAAGATTAAAATCCCGGCAGCGGCCGGTGCAGAGGGTGGACGCGCCGCCGTCAAAGGCGTGGACGTCGTAGGGGTGCAGGGACAGCGGCTCTCCGCCCTCATGCCGCAGAACGATATCCCCCTGTATTGCCGCGATAAAGCGGTCATAGTCCGGCAGCGGAGTGAAAGTACTGATCTCGTCCTCCACGGCCGCGGAACTGATGCGCCATAAGAAGTCACGGTCCGCGTAATCCGCTTCGTAAGGCTCGATCCACAGCTGCGTTGTGGTCCCGCAGGACCAGGCGGTGGTCCTGTACTGATCCGGGGTAAGTTTTCTAACCAAGTGTTGATCCATGGCCGTCTCCCATCATTTGATCTCTGATCACGATTATAACAGGTTTACTGATCATTTGAAAACCCGATCGCCCGGGAACGGCCCGGGCAGCTGCCCGGATCCGGTGTTATCCTTTTTCAGGTAAAGCCTCTCCGTGTAGACTTGCCGCAAACATTGACAATACACAATTTCTATATTAAGACAAGAGCAGCCGGGGCACATGACCGCAGCCCGGACGCAGGAGGATGATACTATGACACAGATAGAGCGAATCAAGGCGATGGAAGCCCGCAAGAACCGCTGCGAGGCGGCAGTGGCGGCCCTGGAGGCCGCGCTGGAAGAGTACAACGCGGCACAGAATGACCTGCAGAAACTGGCGGCCTACTATTCCGGCCCCAACTGGTGGAAGGATTTTGACGCGGACGAGGCCGGCAGGCTGCCGAAGGACCTGCCCCGGGGCGTGCTCTCCGAGGACGGCGTCTTCGATCTGCTGGAGGCCAACCGGGCAGTCCAGATCGAGCTGGCCAAAACGGTGACCGCGATCATCAAGGCGGGATTGGTGTAATGTAAGCATTTTGTAAGCATTTGCCGGATCCCCTCCGTTGAAAAAACGGCGCGGATTTGCTATCCTAAACGTGGAAAAGGGGCAATACAGACGAAAGGAAGAGACCTATGGGATTCAATATCCTGCTTGTCGATGACGAAAAAGAGATCGTAGAGCTGCTTGCGCTCTACCTGCAAAACGAGGAATATCATATCATCAAGTGCTACAACGCGGCACAGGGCCTGGCAGCGGTGGAAAAGAACGATCTGGACCTGGCGCTGCTGGACGTGATGCTGCCGGACATGGACGGCTTTTCCCTGTGCAAGGCGATCCGGGAAAAGCACACCTTCCCCATCATCATGCTCACGGCCAAGGGAGAGGATCAGGACCGGATCCACGGCCTGACCATCGGCGCGGACGACTACATCTCCAAGCCTTTCAATCCGCTGGAGGTGATGGCACGGGTCAAGGCCCAGCTGCGCAGATACAAGAATTACAACGAACAGGGCTCCGACAGCATCCACGAGATCGGCGGCCTGTTCATCAACAAGGAGAGCCACGAGTGCATCCTGAACGGCGAGAAGATCGCCCTGACGCCCATCGAATTTGACATTCTGTGGACCCTGTGCGAAAATGCCGGAAAGGTGGTCTCGGCGGAGCAGCTGTTCGAGACCGTATGGGGAGAGCAGTATCTGGACGCCAACAATACGGTGATGGTGCACATCCGCCGTCTGCGGGAGAAACTGCACGAGGAGCCCCGCAACCCCAAGTACATCAAGACGGTCTGGGGCGTGGGATACAAAGTAGAGAAATAATGCCGCGGCGGGAAGCCGGCGCCGCCGGATCCGGCGGTGCGGGGAAGTCAATTGAGAAATAAGAGCAGAGAGGACAAGGTCAAAACAGGACGGCGCAGGGTAAGGGCTGGCATCATCAGCAAGCTCATTATCTTTACGCTGATCTATCTGATCATCGGGCTGGGCTACTACACCTGGTTTCCTACCACTCTGTCCAATTTTCTGGCTAAATTCCTGAGCGAGAAGTTCATCTCCACGGTCCGGGACTACAAGATCGCCATCGCGCTGATCCTGTACGTGATCGGCGTGGTCGTCATCTGCGTGCGGGAGTCCACCCGCTATGTGCGCAACCTGGACCTGGTCCTGAGCGAGCTGAACAGCCTGACGGACTACGGCCGGGAAGTGGCCTCTTTCCCGGAGGAATTGAAGGACGTGGAGGTGGCCATCAAGGACGCCCGCTACAACCTGATGCAGAATGAGAAGACGGCCAGAGAGGCGGACCAGCAGAAGAACGAGATGCTGGCCTTCCTGGCCCACGACCTGCGCACGCCGCTGACCTCCATCATCGGCTACCTGCAGCTTTTAAAAGATACGCCGGACCTGACGCCGGAGCAGAGCGCCCGCTACGTGAACATCACGGTGGACAAGGCCTACCGGCTGGAGGAATTGCTGGAGCAGTTCTTTGACATTACCCGCATGAACCTGAACAACATGACGCTGAACAAGTCCCGGGTGGATCTGACCATGATGCTGAACCAGATCGCGGACGAGTTCTATCCCATGTTTGAGAGCAAGGGCCTGACTGCCCAGCTGAAGGTGGAGCCGGGACTGATCCTGGAGGCGGATGCCGACCGCCTGGCCAGGGTGTTCGACAACATCTTAAAGAACGCGGTGGCCTACAGCTTTGAGAACAGCCCCATCGAGATCGAGGCCCACTCGGAGGAGGAGCGCATCCGCGTGACCATCACCAACCAGGCGGAGGACCTGCCGGAGGACAAGCTGCAGATGATCTTCAACAAGTTCTACCGCGGCGATTCGGCCCGTTCCTCCCAGACAGGCGGCGCCGGACTGGGGCTGGCCATCACCAAGGAGATCGTGGAGCTCCACGGCGGCACCATCACGGCCAGGAGCCGGAACGGGAAGATGAGCTTCATCATCCTGCTGAAAAAGGGCGATCTGACGGAGACCCCCGCGCCGGCGGAGGAGACGGACGCGAAATAGACGGCGGCAAAGTGAATAAGCATAAAAGAAAACCGAGGCTTTTGGGCCTCGGTTTCGCGTGCGCGAGAAGATTCGAACTCCCGACCTTCTGATCCGTAGTCAGACGCTCTATCCAGCTGAGCTACGCGCACAGATGTGAATGTGATTCACGCAGGAATGAATTGTAAGACAAAGCCGGACAAAAGTCAATAGCAAACTTTCCCCGTTTGACGAATTCTTTCGGTCAGAGTTTCAGGAGACCAAGGCCGTCCCGGATCTCGATCCGCGTGCCGTAGGGGGCGGAGAGCTCCGCCAGGTACTGCAGGGTGTCCTCGTCCCTTCTCAGGACGGGCACGCCTTTGCGGCCCCGGGGCAGATCCATGCCCAGTTCGATGGGATGGAGGCTCACGGCGGTGATCCGTCCGTTCTCAAAGGTGATGGAGGGCAGGACCGCCCGCCAGATGTTTTTCTGGATGCCGAAGCCCCGGGTGCCGTTCTGGCTGCGGGCGTCCATGTAGGCGCCCACCCGGGTGTCCAGGGGCATCTTTTTGTTATAGAAAGCGTCGTAGGGCTGCAGGGAGACGGTCTCCGTTTCGAACAGGAAATTGCCGATGCTGTAGAAGATC
>JAGAEH010000220.1 GCA_017613225.1 Lachnospiraceae bacterium | reverse complement strand
TGCGAAGCAGCGGAGCGATCCGTTACTTTATCCCAAAATGGGAAAGGCCCCGCCCGTGCTTGCACGGGACGGGGCTTTCGCTTTCATTGGGAGGGCGAATCAAGTATTTAAATCTCAAATCAATCTATTATATCTCTCATACCTGAGTTCAACCACTTCGACCCCAAAGGGCGGAAGGACCTGTGCCCCCACCATCGGGGCGTCTTTATGGAGAGACTTGACGGGCCTCTTCCAGAAGACCGTCTGATCCCTGTCTGTATAATTCAGCGCGAACACGAAGCGCCGTCCGTCCTTTTCCCGCATCACCAGTTCCACCTCCTCCGGGGCGGAGACCAGGCGGTCGAAGGGACTCTGCGCGCCGGCGTGACCAAAGATCTTATCCAGCATCTCCCCGGAAAAGGCACTGCCCAGATGATAGACGCTGCCCTTGCCCACGCGGTTCACCGTCAGGCAGGGCTCCCCTCTATAGAAGGAGTGCCTGTACCTGGCCAGGACTTCGGCGTCCCCGGTCACTTCCAGCACGTCGTTGAACAGCGGCGTGGCCGGATCGGTCTCCTCGTCCGGATGCACGAAGGTGAACTCCCGCACGTCGGTGCCGGTCAGTTCACGCAGCAAGCCCGGCTGGGGCAGCATCACCACGTGACCATGTACTTCCTTCAGTCCCGAGCGGCAGCCCAGGATCAGCGTGCCGCCGCCTTCCACGTATTCTTTCAGCAGCGCTGCCCGGCGCTCGGTCATGATCATGGGATGCGGATAGAGCAAAACCGGATAACGGGAGAGGGCGGCAATATCCGTCTCATCCCGCAGGTCGAGCACGTCAAAGGGCACGTGGTTCTTTTGCGCGAAGGCGAAGATCTCCTTTTCGCTGTGCTCCGCGACGCGGCGGTGCCACACGTCATGGCGGGCGTCCCATTCATTGTCGTAATCGGAGACCAGCGCAAAGGAGGAGACGAAATTCGCGCCGCACAGGGCGCCGATCTTTTCCAGTTCCTTCGCCAGCGCGGCCACTTCCGCCGCCCTCCGGTTGTCCCGGTTATCGTAATCCAGGATCCCGTGCCAGTAGATCTCCGTGCCGAAGAGGGCGGTGCGCCAGCGGAAAAAGCTGATGAAGTCCGCGCCGTGGGCGACGGACTGCAGGGCCCAGAGCCGCAGCTGGCCGGGGCGGGGCACCGGCATCTCCATGCAGCTGGTCCAGCCGCCGGGGCCGGACTGCTGCTCCATGATGCCGAAGTGAGGGCAGACGGAGCGGACCTTTGTCAGCCGCAGGCTCCAGCGCCGGTCCTTCATGTCCCGTTCGTCTGCGGCGCCGCGGTCCCTGGCAAAGGCGAAGTCCGGGTAGGAATCGAAGGTGAAAAGGTCCAGGATCTCCTGCCCGAGCCGGTGGTTGTCCAGGTTGGAGAACATTCCGTTGGTGGTGACGAAGTCCCCGGGTTTGCAGTATTTCCGAATGATATCCGTCTGCAGCGCGGCGAAGCTCAGGCAGCTCTCCGACACGAAGCGGCTGTGATCCAGCAGCATGTGCGGGTTTTCACCGCCGGGGACCACCGGACGGGGCCCGAACACCTGGTCCCAGTCCGTGTAGGTCTGGCTCCAGAAGCGGGTGCCCCAGGCTTCGTTCAGGGCGTCCAGTGTCTGATATTTCTCCTGCAAAAACCTGCGGAAGGCCAGATGGTCCGCCTCGGAATAGAACTCGTCCGTCTCGCAGTTGAGCTCGTTGTCCAACTGCCAGCCGATGACGGCCGGGTGCTGCCCGTAGTGCTCCGCCAGCGCCGTGACGATGCCCGCGGTCAGACGCCGGTACTCCGGCGAATTGTAATTGTAATGCCGCCTGGCGCCGTGGCGCAGCAGATGGCCGTGGATGTCCGCGTTCAGCGCTTCCGGGTACTTTTCCGTCAGCCAGGCCGGCGGCGTGGCCGTGGGCGTTCCGAAGATGACCTGCATCCCGGCTTCAGCGCAGAGTTCCAGGAACCGGTCGAAAAGGCTGAAGTCATAGTGCCCTTCCTCCGGTTCGAACACCGTCCAGGCGAATTCCGCTATGCGGACGACGGAGATCCCCAGGGCTTTCATCCGCTGCAGATCCTCCGCCCAGAGCTCCTCCGGCCACTGCTCGGGATAGTAGCAGACGCCCAGGGTGAACTGCTGCCACTGAAACGCCTGGCGCTTTTCTTCCTGCGGGCAAAGGACGTCCCGGGGATCTCCCTGCAGATCGGTCTCTTCCCGCTCCGCGCCGGGGGCCGGCTCCGCTCCAAACCTGTTTTCCGGCCGCAGCCGTCTTTCTTTATCCAGCCAATGTCTCTGCATCGTAAACGTACCTCCGGGAGGGTCTTTCCGGCAGTCCCCATGACCGCCGCGCGGACTCCTCTGCATCCAAATCTACAGGAAAACCGGGGGAAATACAATAGGATCCCGCTCCGTCAAAACTCTTTTGAACCTGCGCTTTTCTCATATTGAGTTTTCTGATATAATAAACTAAATACCTGCGTGGATCCCGCCGCCCTGTTTTGGAGGCGTCAGGGCCCGGACGGGACTCCCGTGACCGGGCCGCGGAAAGGGCCGCGCAGGAATTAGAACAACGATCTGAAAGGACCTCATCATGAGAAGCGCCGGTATTTTACTTCCTGTTTTTTCCCTGCATAACGATTACGGCATCGGCTCCTTCGGCCGCTGTGCCTATGAATTTGTCGATTTCCTGAAAGCCTGCGGCATGAAGAGCTGGCAGGTGCTCCCCCTGGGCCCTACGGGCTTTGGCAATTCCCCTTATCAGAGCAGTTCCTCCCACGCGGGCAATCCGCTGCTCATCGACCTGAAGATGCTGAAAAAAGACGGCGTGCTGACAAAAGATCAGCTGGAAGCCGCCAAAATGCCCAACCCCGGCAAAGTGGACTATGATCATCTGATCGGCCCCAGAACGGAACTTTTAATGAGCACCTATGAGAAAGGCAAGGAGATCTACAAAGATGAACTGGCCGCCTTCCGCACGGATAATCCCTGGCTGCCGGACTTCGCCCTGTTCTCCGCCATTAAGGAATACTACCACGACCAGCCCCTGTCCGCCTGGGACGAGGACATCCGCCTGAAAAAGCCGGCGGCGGTGCTCCATTACGCGGAGATGCTGAAAGACCGCGTCGACCGCTATGCCTGGCTGCAGTTCCTGTTCTTCAAACAGTGGAAGGCGCTGAAGACCTACGCCAACGAAAAGGGCATCGACATCATCGGCGACCTGCCCATCTACTGCGCGCCGGATTCCGCCGACGTGTGGACCGAGCCCCAGTATTACCAGCTGGAGCCGGATCTGAGCCAGAGCGCCGGCGCGGGAGTGCCGCCGGATCCCTTCAACGAGGACGGCCAGAACTGGGGCAACCCTCTGTACAACTGGGAGAAGATCAAGCACGACGGCTACGGCCTGTGGATCCGCCGCATCGACGCCGCCGGAAAGCTGTTCGACCGGATCCGCATAGACCATTTCCTGGGCTTCGACCGCTATTACGTGATCCCCGCCGGCAGGAAGGACGCGAAGGTCGGCGAATGGGTGAAGGGCCCCGGGATGAACCTGATCGGCGTTCTGAACAGCTGGTTCCCGAAGCTCTCCTTCATCGCGGAGGACCTGGGACTGCTGCAGCCCTCCACCGTGAAACTGCGGGAGGACTCCGGATGGCCCGGCATGAACGTACTGGGCTTTGCCTTTGACAGCAAGGGGGACAGCAATTTCCTGCCCCACAACTACAGGGCAAACAGCGTCTGCTACATCGGCACCCATGACAACGACACGCTGCTGGGCACCCTGGCCACCTATCCCGAAGCGGACAAGGCCTTCGCCATGGAATATCTGAACGTGAAGGACGAAAAGGACCTTCCGGACGCCATCCTGCGGGCCGGCATCGCCAGCGTCTCCGACCTGTTCGTGGCGCAGATCCAGGACCTGCTGGGCCTGGGAAGCGAAGCCCGCATCAACGAACCCGGCACCGTGGGCGCCCACAACTGGTGCTGGCGTCTGCAGGAGGGACAGCTTGAGAAACTGGACCCCAAGGCCATCAAAAAGCTGCTGGCCCTATACGGGAGAGCCTGATTTCTTAACTTTATAACTTGCAGGACCACGCCCTTCCGGTGTATACTACAAAGAACGACCATTACCATTAAGATGGAAAAGTATGGTCGCGCGATGAAGGGTTAGAATGAAGAGATCATTTTTTATATATCTGACAGCACTTTTGATGGCCGTGTGCCTCTGCGTGAACGCGTTCGCGGAAGAGGCGGCACCGGCCTATGCCGGCGCGGGGGATCTGGACTTTTCCGGTCTGATCGAGAGCACCGAAGATGAAACGGAAGAACAGGAGAGCGAAAAGCCCTCCCGTCCGAAGCGCCCCGAAAACCTGGAGATCGACGAGACCATCCTGATCGCGGACGGCATCTACGCCGGTTCCGAGGACGGCGAGATGATCTCCCTTGGCGGCATGAACGCGAAGCAGGCGGCCGAGGCCATCTTCAACCTGTACGACGGCATTGCCGGTGATACCTTCACCATCAGCGCCGGGGACCAGACGTTTACCACGACCCTGTACGACCTGGGCTTCACCTTCGACACCAGCGGCATGGTGGAGGAATCCGTGTTCCTGGGGCAGTACGGCGGCCTGATCCGCCGCTACAAGGAGCTGACGGACATCCGGGTGGACAAGGTGGTCTTTTCCGCCAAGTGTTCCCTGGACGAGAACAAGGTCAACGCCTTCATCAGCAACAACATCGAGATCCTGAACACCGACGCCAGGGACGCGGAGATCACCCGGGTGAACGGCGAATTCGTGGTGGCGCCTTCGGTGACGGGCTGGCACACCGACGTGGATGCCACCCGCGCCAACATTGAAAAGGCCGTTGCCGGGGGCCTGTCCCACGGCATGTCCGCGGAAGCTGCGGTGGAGCTGGACGTCCCTGCCCGCACCACGGAGGCCTTAAGCCAGATCCAGGACCGCCTGGGAAGCTACACGACGGAATACGCCAGCAGCAACGAGGGCCGCAAGACCAACATCCGCGTGGGCAGCGGCAATCTGAACGGCATGGTGGTGATGCCCGGGGAAAGCGTCTCCGTCAGCACCGCCATGAAGGAGCGCACGCCGGAGAACGGCTATGAGCTGGCCGGCGAGTATCTGGAGGGCGAGACCGTGGAAGCCTACGGCGGCGGCGTCTGCCAGGTGGCCACCACCCTGTACAACGCCCTGCTGAAATCGGAGATCCAGATCGACAAGCGCTACAACCACTCCATGCTGGTCTCCTACGCGCAGCCTTCCTTCGACGCCGCCATCTCCTGGGGGACCAAGGACCTGGTGTTCACCAACGACACCGGCGCGCCGATCTACATCGCCTCCAGCTGCGACGGTGCGACCCTGACCTTTACCATTTACGGCAAGGAATACCGTTCCGAAAACCACAAGGTGGTCTATGAAGCGGTGGTGGTGGAGCGCATCGTCTCCGAGACCATCTACAAAGAAGACCCCAACATGCCGGCGGACTATATTGAAAAGAAGGGCTCCAACCACGACGAGTGCGTGTCCTATCTGCAGAAGACGGTCTACGAGGACGGCGAGCTGGTGGATACGGTCCAGTTTAAAACGGATTATTACAACGCCTCTTACCAGACCATCACCCAGGGGACGATCCCGGTGACCACGGAGCACGCCACCAGGGAGAAGACCACCAGGAAGCATACGGAGAAGACGACGGCGGCGCCTCAGACGGAGACCGCGGAAGCGCCTGCCGAGACGACGAAGGCGGAGAAGACCACCGAGGCGTCCACGAAGAAGAAAGAACAAAAGACCACGGAAGCGCCGACAAAAGAGGCCACGACGGAAGATACGAAGTCTGCGGAAGACGAAGTCGAGACCGGAGAATAAGGATCGTTTATGAAGAGGTTTGCCTACAGATGCCGTGACAGTATCGTTGCACTGGTGCGTATTTTGCTCTATATCGCACTTCTGTTCGTGCTGTTCGGACTTCTGTACATCAACAACAGCTGGGTCCTGGCCATCTCCCGAACTTCGGCGGTCATGCTGCTGACCTTCCTGTTCGGCAGCATCGCCATGTCCAAGATCTACGGCAAATATGACGTGGGTAAGCGCAAGAGCAAGCCCATCATCCTCTCCCTGTCCCTCTCCATCGTGATCACCGACGTCATCACCTTCATGATGATGGTGGTCATGAACACCAACAACACCACCGACAACTCCCTCTACCCCTACTTCGGGGTGGATATCCTCTGGGTGCTGCTGGCCATGGTGATCCAGATCGCCGTGATCACCTTTTTCGCCTATGCCGGCAACGCCATCTACTTTTCCTTTACCGACCCCGAAAAGAGCCTGCTGATCGTCGAGAAAGAGGGGGACCGCCCCAATTTCATGCACGGCGTGGAGCGCTATAAAAAGCAGTACCGGGTGGAGAAGACCATCACCATCGACGATCCCGCCCTGAAGGACGAGATCTGCGCGGCGGAGACCATCTTCATCGGCGAGCTGCCGGACCTGGAACTGGACGGCTTGCTGCAGTACTGCTACAGCAGGCATAAGAACATCTACCGGATCATGGACATCAACGGCGTGATGACCCGCTTTTCCAACGTGATCGTGATGCACGACGAGGCCATGCTGGCCTCCCGGGTGAACAGCATGACCATGGGCCAGCGGATCCTGAAGCGGCTGGGGGACATCTTCATCTCCGGCGTGGGCCTGATCCTGACTTCGCCGGTCCTGCTGATCGCGGCCATTGCCATCAAGCTGGAGGACCACGGCAAGGTGATCTTCAAGCAGAACCGCGTGACCATCAACGGGCGGATCTTCAATATCTACAAGCTCCGCACCATGAAGGAGAACTCCGGCCAGCGCATGACCGTGACCGGAGACGACCGGGTGACGAAGGTGGGCAAAGTGCTGCGCAAGTTCCGCATCGACGAGCTGCCCCAGTTCGTCAACGTGCTGAAGGGCGAGATGAGCCTGGTGGGACCCAGGGCGGAGATGCTGGAGCATGAGTATCTCTATTCGGAGGAACTGCCGGAGTTCATCTACAGGCACCGCATGAAGGCTGGCCTCACCGGCTACGCCCAGATCCACGGGCGCTACAACACCAGCCCCCGGGACAAGCTGATGATGGACCTGGTCTACATCGAAAGCTTCAGCATCTGGAACGATCTGCGGATCCTGTTCCAGACCGTGATGGTGTTCTTTACCGCCGACGACAGTACCGAGGGCTTTTCCTCGGACACGGAGGAGAAGCACCGGGAGCAGGCGAAAAAAATACAGGCAAAGGTACGGCATACTGATGAACAAGAAAGTTGAACCGCTGATCAGCATCATCGTTCCCGTCTATAAGGTGGAGGGCTACGTGGGGCGCGCCATCGAGAGCATCCAGGCCCAGACCTACGGCAACTATGAGCTCTTCCTGGTGGACGACGGTTCGCCGGACAAAAGCGGCGCCATCTGCGACGAATACGCCGCGAAGGACGGGCGCATCCGGGTGATCCATCAGAAGAACGCCGGGGCTCCGGCGGCCCGGAACGCGGCCATGGAGCTGGCGCAGGGCGACTACTACTATTTCATGGACTCGGACGACTGGGCCGAGCCGGAGATGCTCTCCGACATGGTGGCCCTGGCCCTGCGGGACGACGCCCAGCTGGTGGTGGCGGGCTTTTACATCGACACCTATTATTCCGAGACGGAGTTTCTGCGGGACACCATGAGCGTCGCGCCGGCGGTCTATTCCGACGCCGCCTCCTTCCGAAAGGACGCCTACCGGCTCTTTGACAAGAATCAGCTGTACACCCCCTGGAACAAGCTGTGGCTGCGCTCCTATATCGAGGAACACGGCCTGCGGTTCCCTTCCACCTTCTGGGACGATTTCCCCTTCGTGCTCTCGGTGATCCGGGACGTGGAGCGGGTGACCGTCACCGACAAGGCCTACTATCACTTCATCCGCAAGCGGGAGGAGTCCGAAACGGCGGCCTACCGCCCCCAGATGTACGACAAGCGGGAAGAAGAGCATGGCTGGATGAAGGAACTGTACGCCCACTGGGGCGTGGATGACGAAAACAGCCGGGAGCTTTTGGGCCGGCGCTACGTGGAGCGCCTGGTGGGCTGTGTGGAAAACCTGACCAACAAGAAATGCACCCTGAGCCGCAAAGAAAAGCGGGCCCAGGTGAAACAGATGATAACCAGCAGCAATACGAGGGAGGCCCTCGCCGCGGCGAAGCCCCGCTCGAAGATGATGAAGCTGATGCTGGTGCCCATCCGCTTGAAGAACGTGACGCTGACGCTGCTGCAGTCGTCGGTGATCTCCCGGGTGAAGCGGAAGAACACCAGGCTGTTCGCTTCCCTGAAGGCAAAGAGATGATCCAAAGACCGACCTTTTCCATCATCATACCGGTCTACAACGCGGAGACCTTTTTAAGCGAAGCCGTCTGCTCCGTCCTGGGGCAGACGTTTGCCGACCTGGAGCTGGTGCTGGTGGACGACTGTTCCACCGACGGCAGCGCTGCTTTGGCGGCCTCTTTCTGCTGTCAGGATCCCCGGGTGTGGCTGATCCGCATGCCGGAAAACGGCGGGGCGGCCGCGGCCAGGAACGCAGGCATCGAAGAGGCCCGGGGGCGGTACGTGATGTTCCTGGATTCGGACGACGTCTATGAGGAAGGCCTGCTGGAAGCCGTGTCGGCGCAGCTGGCGCACGATCCCGACGTGGTGCTCTGGGGCCTGGTGGAAGAATATCAGGAGAACGACGGCAGCGTCGGCCGGAGGGTGGAGATCCTGCCGGAGACCAAAGACGGAGCGCCGGCGTTTCTGGCGGACCGGGAGGCCCTGCGCCCCCGCATGCTGCAGCTGGAGCAGCAGAGCCTGTACGGCTATCTGTGGAACAAGGCCTACAGGGCGGAACTGATCGGGGATCACCGGATCCCGAAACAGGCTTTTAACGAGGACGAGATGTTCAACATCCGCCTCTTTGACGACGTGAACAGTTTGGTGCTGCTGCCCCTCGCGGGCACCCGTTACCGTATCCGCAGCGGCAGCCTGACCCACCGGGAGCTGCCGGAGTATTACCCCATCGCCATGCGGCGCGTCGCGGCCCTCACAAAGCAGCAGATGGCCTGGGGCACTTATGGCGAAGAGGCCAGAAAGACCCTAGCCGGCCAGTACGTGCGCTACATCGCTTCGGCCCTGGAACGCAATACCCACAAGGCCATGAACATGAGCGGCAAAGACCGCAGGCGCTTTTTGGACCGGGTCTTCGGATCCGACCTGTACCGGGAACTGATCCCCGCGGCGGCGCCGGAGAGCCGGGCCCTGGCGGTACTGGCGAAAGCTTTAAAAAAGAAGAACAAGGCTGCCTGTCTGGCCATCGGCAGAGCCACGGCCGTGGTGAAGCGCCGCATGACAGGCGCGTTTTACAGGGCAAAGAATGGCTAAGGTACTGTTTGTCTGCAACAACCTGACCTACGGCGGCATCCCCCGCGCGCTGGTGAACCTGCTGAAGGAACTGGCGCCGGCGGAGGACGTTTCGCTGCTGCTGTTCGAGCCCTCGGGGGAATACATGGACGAGATCCCCGAAGGAGTGAAGCTTCTGCCCACCGGCGGAAAGCTGCCCTATCTGGGGATCGCCCAGAGGGATCTTAAGAAGCGCTCCAAAGGGCAGGCCCTGCAGCGGGCCTTCTATGTGGCGGTGAGCCGGGTCTTTGACAACAGCTGGGCCCGGGGCCGGGTGTTCCGCACCGTAAAGGACTATGGGCCCTTTGACGCGGCGGTGTCCTACGCCCAGGACAACAACGAAAAGTCCTTCGCCATCGGCTGCAACGACTTTGTGCTGCGGAAGGTGAAGGCGAAAAAAAAGATCGCCTGCGTCCACTGTGATTTTGAACACTACGGCGGCAATACGGAAAAGAACCGCCGTCCTTACTATGATTTTGACAGGATCGTCTGCGTCTCCGACGGCTGCCGGGCCGCCTTTGTGCGGCAGTGCCCCGAGCTGGCGGAGCGGACTCTTTCCATCGGCAACTGCACCGACTACGGCGGGATCCTGCGGCTGGCGCAGGAGAGCGTTCAAAAGCCCGCTCTTCCCGAGGGCAGCTTCGTGATGGTCACCGTGGCCCGGATCTATCCGGAAAAGGGCATTCCCCGGGCCATTGAGGCGGTGACGCCGGTGATGAAGGAGCACCCTGAACTGGTGTGGCTGATCGTGGGTGACGGCATCGAGATGGAGGCCTGCAAAAAGCAGGCGGAGGAAGCGGGGCTGGCGGACCGGATCCTGTTTGCGGGCCGGAAGGCGAATCCCTATCCCTGGATCAAAGGGGCGGACCTGTTTTTCCTTCCGTCGCATCACGAAGCGGCGCCCATGGTCTTCGAAGAGGCCAGAGCCCTCAGCGTGCCGGTCCTGACCACCGAGACCACCTCTTCCCGCCAGATGGTGGAGGAGCGGGGCATCGGTTTTGTCTGTGAGAACAGCAGGGAGGGCATTACCGCCGCCCTGGAGAAGTGCATAAAAGACCGAGGCAGGCTGGAGGAGATCCGGGACGGGCTTTCCAAAATGGCCCTCGACAATAGTGAGATCCGCCGGCGCTGGACGGAGCTTTTGGAGGTGGACGCGTGAAACTGAGTGTGATCGTAACCGTATACAACAGAAAGGACGACGTGGGGCCCTGCCTGGACAGCATTCTGTCACAGAACTATCCGGACATGGAGCTCATCGTGGTGGATGACGGTTCCCAGGACGGTTCCGGCGACGTGATCGCCGCCTATGTGGAGCGATATCCCGACCGCGTCGTGCCGCTGTTCCAGGAGAATGCCGGCGTGGCCTGCGCCCGGAATCTGGGGCTTTCGGCCGCGAAGGGCGAGTTCGTCACCTACGTGGACAGCGATGACATCATCCCCGAAGGGGCCTTTGCCGCCATCGACGCGGAGCTGGACCGCGGCGGCTACGACATCCTGATGTTCGACGCCACGGCCTGTTATCCCGACGGCAGGAGAGAGCGCTTCGCTCCTTTCTACGACGGCCTCAGCGGCGTGGAAGGCGGCGAGCTGACGCCCCAGCAGTACATCCTGGCCACCCCCTGCCCCTGGAACAAGTGGATCCGCCGCAGTCTTTATACGGAAGTCTTCGGCAGCGAGCCCCCCTTCCCGGAGGGACTGCGCTACGAGGACCTGGCGGCCATCCCGGTGCTGGCCCTGAAGGCCGGAAAGATCGGCTATCTCACCGTGCCCTGCTACGACTACGTCCAGTCGGACATCTCCATCATGCGCACCCCGGGCTACAGCCCCCATTTCGCGGACATTTTCTCCGTATCCCTGCGGCTGCAGAAGCTTTTGGGACAGATCTGGCCCAAGGAGGTGGAGTACCTGTTCTTCGAACACGTGCTGGTCTCCGGCGGCAAGCGCTACCTGGCCTGCGGCAAGAAGGCGGGCTTCCACCGCTGCGCCGACGTGATGCGGCAGTCCTACCCGGACTGGCAGGACAACGAATACGTCAAGCGCGAGCCCTTTAAAAAGAGGATGCTGGCGAAACTTATCTATCAGAAGCAGTTTAACCTGCTGAAAATGCTTGGAAAATAGGATGTATCGAAACCGCGCGCTGAAAAACATCATTTTTTCTGTGCTGAGCCAGGTCGCGGCCATCGTCGCAGGCCTGTTCTTTTCGCGCCTGGTACTGTCCTGGTACGGGTCGGCCACCAACGGGCTGTTAAACACCGTCAACCAGGTCTTCGCCTATTTCATCCTGCTGGAGGCGGGCATCGGCCTGGCTTCGCTGCAGGCGCTGTATCTGCCTGTCTCAAAGGATGACAGGCAGGAGATCTCCTCCATCGTCGCGGCCACCAAACGGTATTACGACCGCATGGGCCTGGTGTATCTGGCGGCGGTGCTCGTATTCGCGGCGGTCTATTCCCTGTGGATCGGCAGCGTCTACGCGGAGGAGGGCGTGGAGGCCTACAAGATGGCCGGCGTGATCATCTTCACCGGCCTGGGGAACGTGGTCAACTTCGTCTATCAGGGCAAGTACAAGATCCTGATGCAGGCGGAGGGCAAGAACTACGTGGTGACCAACGCCCAGACCATGCTGACCATCCTGGCCTGCATCCTGAAGGTGATCGGCATCTACAGCGGCTTCTCCATCGTGTGGGTCATGGCCCTGGGCTTCGTGGCCAGCCTGGTACAGACTGCTTTCTACTACTGGTACATCAAGCGGCATTACAGCTGGCTGGACCCGGCGGCGGAGCCGGCGAAGATCACTCAGAACCGCTCCGTGTTCCAGCACCAGGTCTCCCAGCTGATCTTCCAGAACACGGACGTGATCATTCTGAACGTCCTCTGCGGACTGCGGGTGGCCAGCGTCTACGCGGTCTACAAAGTGGTGGTCAGCGCGGTGGGCACCTTCACCTACCAGTTCTCCGAGAGCCTGCTGTTCATCTTCGGCCAGGGCTATGCCAAGGACAAGGCGAAGTACTGCGAAGACATCGACCGCTTCGATCAGGCCTACACCATGCTGAGCTTCTGCATGTTCTCTATCGCCTGCGTGCTGTACCTGCCTTTTGTGGAGCTCTACACCAACAACGTCACGGACATCGAATATCTGGACCGCTGGCTGCCGCTGATGTTCGTGGGAGTCGAGCTTTTAAGCAGCCTGCGCCGCGCCATGCAGAACACCATCACCGTGTCCGGCCACTTCAAGCAGACGGTCCCCCGCAGCATCGCGGAGGCGGTGATCAACCTGGGCGTGACTCTGGCCCTGGTGCCCCGGTTCGGCATCTACGGCGCGCTGATCGGCACCATCGTCGCGCTGCTGTACCGCAGCAACGACATCATCATCTACGGCAACCGCCGCATCCTGGAGCGCAGCGCCATGCCGGCCTACCGCCTGTATATCGTGAATCTCCTGGCCTTCGTGCCGGTGGCCATCGTCAGCCTTACGAACTGGCTGCACTTTTCCAACTACCTGCATTTCATGCTCTGGGGCGTCATTGCGACGGTCTGCTGCGGAGCCTGGTACTTTGCCATCAACCTGATCTTCTTCAGAGAGCGCGTCAAGTCTCTGCTGGCTCTGATCCGGAGGAGATAAAGCCCCGATCCGCCATTTCTTGCCATTTTCCTTTATATCTGTTATAATTCCTTAGTTATGAAGACGAAGGCGGCCAAGATCGTGGATATTCTTTTCGCGCGGCGCACGGCTTTTAAAGCGGTGCTGTTGTTCGTCATGGCTGTTTCCACGGTCCAGTGGGTGCACTATCACTTCTCCTTTGTCTACCGCGGCTTCCTGGTGTGGGGCGCGCTGATCATCGCCTGGGACTTCTTCCACGATAAAAAACTTTGGAAGGGAAAGACCATCTGGCTGCTGGGGGCTTTCTGCCTGCTCTACGCCGTGACGATCTTCCTGAACCGGGAGACGGAGCTGGTGAAGAATCTGAAGGCGCTGGCCTACATGGTGATCCTCTTCATCACCCTGTACGGCGGCGGGGCGGCCGATCCGGAGGAGCGCAGGAAAGAGCGGAAGGTCCTGGCGACGGAGCTCTTCGTCCTGCTTCTGATCATCGCCCTGGTCTGCCTGGCCCTGTTCCTGCTGGGTTACCACAAGACCTACAAGACACCGGACAAGGTGATCGGCTATATCGGCAGCTTCAATTCCAGCCTGGCGGGCCTGATGAACAGCAACACCATCGGGGCGTTCTTCTCCATCTCGGTGCTGCTGGATCTGGGCCTGCTGCTGGGCAAAAAAGTGACAAAGGGCTGGCAGAAGGCGCTGGTCTGGGTCAGTCTGGCCCTGTCCGTGCTGTGCCTGTTTTTGTCCTATTCCCGCACCTCCCTGTACGCCCTGGCGGCAGTGCTGGGCCTGGGAGTGTTCTGGCTGCTGCCCCGGGCGCGGGCTTTTGAAAACTCGAGTTTTAAGACGGTACTGGTCTCCCGCATCCTGGCGGCGCTGTGCGTGATCCTGCTGCTGACGGGGGCTGCCTCGCCCATGCACGACCTGCTCTATAAGACGGAGGGGCTGCTGGCTGCGAAGGCGGAGACCACGGCGGCGGAGTCTTCCTCCGCGGCTGAGACGGGCAGCGAAGCGGCCATGGAGACGACGGAGGCGGCAGGATCTTCTGCTGAAAAGAAGGAGACCACCGCAGCCACTAAGAACGAGACAGCGTCCGGCGCGGAAAAGGAGACCACGGCAGCCGCGAAGAGCGAGACTGTAGCCGGCGCGTCGAAGGAAGCCTCCGCAAAGACCGCGGCGGCTGAAAATACTGCGGCGCAGACCAAGGCGGCCGAAAGCTCCGCGGCGGAGACGGAAGCGCCGGAGAGCACCACGGTGGACAAGAAAAAGGTGCTGCTGATGGACGGCCATCCCGACGGGGAAGTGGACGCTGCCCTGACGGGACGCGTCACCATCTGGAAGACGGCGCTGGTGCTCTTTAAGGAAAAGCCGCTGTTTGGCTATACCAACTGCGGCTTCGCGGATACCATGTGGGAGATGCTCTACGGCACCGGCTACGGCGTGCACGTCCGCAACGGCGGCCTGCACAACATCTATTTTGAAATAATGCTGTCCTCCGGTACGGCGGGGGCGGTATGCATCGCTGTCTTCGGCGTGATGTGCCTGATCATGGTGCTGAAGCGCCGGAAGACCTGGATCAGGGAGGCGGAGCCTTCCACGGCCGTCCTGCTGCTTCTGGTCCTGTTCTTCCTGATCGCGGAGCTGATGGAATCGCGGATCATGTACCGCACGGGTTTCTTCATGGTGTTCTTCTGGATGGCAGCGGGCATGCTGAAGGAAGACATGATGGGGATCAGATCATAAAAGGAAATGCTGAGTCAGAAAAGCGGTTATTATCATCGGCTGATCTTTAAGGCAGTCGTCATATTCACCCAGCTTATCTCCTGCGTGGCCTACATCCACACCTGGATCGCGCCTTACCAGAAGATCCTTTTGGGCTGGGGCGCGCTGCTGATCGTGCTGGAGCTCTTCCGGGGATTTAAGCCCTGGAAACAGTTGGGGACGGTGCTTTTCTGCGTGTTCCTGATCGCCTATCTGGGCAGTATCTTCCTGGCGGACAAGGCCTATCTGAGCGCCAATCTCCACGCCTTCTTCTACATGGTGATGATGTTCCTGGTCTTTTACGCCCTGGACGCGGGGGACCGGGCCCAGAGGGCGAAAGAGTACGCGGTGCTGGCCAACGTGATGATAATCACCATATTTGTCATGACTGCGGTGGGGCTCTACATAGCGGTCACGATCAAAAAGGGAAAGCACTATACCACCGAGCTGGGGGAGATCGGCAACCTGGGCATCCTGCGCAGGCGCTTTTCCGGCATCGTCAACGCCAACACCGGCGGCGCGCTGTATGCCATCGCCATCCTGCTGTCGGCCCTGATGATGCACAGGAAGGGCAGGGGGCGGATCTTGCTGAACATCCTCTACTTCCTGATCATCGTGGCGGAGGTGCTGGCGCTGTACCTGTCCTACTGCAGGACGGCCATCTACGCGCTGGCTGTGGCGGTCTCAGCATACCTGTTCTGGCAGCTGCCAAACCGGATCCGGCCTTTGGGCCGCATGAAAAACCCCGGGAAGCTCATCATACGGGTGCTGGCGGCGGCCATCGTGCTGGTGACGGTGTTCCTGTCGGTCTTCCAGGTCCGGGAGGCGCTGTACGCCAGGCTGAGACAGCTTCGGAAGTGGTATAAGGAGAGCTCCGTCATGCAGGTGGTATCGGCGGCGGAGGACGACGTCTTCCTGCTGGCCGCGGCGGAGACCGCTGCAGCGGAAGAAGAGGATGAAGATTTCAATCTGGCGGACGAACTGCGGGGCCGCGCCGACATCTGGAAGGCGGCGGTGGAGATCATAAAGGAAAACCCGGTGTGGGGCATCTCCAACGAGGCCATCGAAGACGCGCTTTCCGCCAGGACAAAGTATTACAGCTATCATGCCCACAGCACCTATCTGACGGTGCTGCTGGCTTCCGGCGCGGTGGGCGGACTGCTGCTTACCGTGTTCACCGGGCGGGGGCTCTGCGTACTCTGGAAGCGCAGGAGATTCCTGTGGAGGACTGCCAGCGCGGCTGTATTCGGCCCGGCGCTGCTGGTCCTGTTCATGCTGGTGCGGGAGATGACCGAGACGACGCTGATCTTCCGCCTGTCCTTCTTTGCCTGCCTGTACTGGGAGGCGCTGGGGGCGATGCGGCAGGAACTGGCGGACGCGGAAGAGCCCGCCGCATAAACAAAATTTATCATATATATAAAGGAAAGAATGACGAAAAGAGAAAAAGAACGCACGGCAAAGACTGCCGGCAAAAAGAATACTGTAAAGAAAACTGTTAAGAATAAGGCGGCAAAGGCCGCCGAGATCAAGGAGATCGAAAAGAAGACGGCAAAGGCGGCAGCGGATAAGTACGCGGATGAGGCGAAAAAGACGCCCAAGGCCGCGAAAGAGACCGGAAAGAAAGCGGCAAAGCCCGCGAAGGAAAAGACCGCCGTGAAGGAAAAAGCGGCGAAGCCCGCGAAGGAAAAGGCCGCCGTGAAGGAAAAAGCGGCAAAAGGCGCTGCCGAAAAGGCGGCGAAGACCACAAGGAAAAAAGCGGCAAAGGGCGAAACCCCGAAGGCTGCCGGAAATAAAAAGGCACAGACTGTCAGGATCCCTAGACGCAAGCCGGCCCCGTGGGTCAAGATCATCCCCCTGGGCGGCCTGGACCGCATCGGCATGAACATCACGGCCATCGAGACCGAAGAGAGCATCGTGGTGGTGGACTGCGGCGTCGCCTTCCCGGACGAGTCCATGCTGGGCATCGGGAAGATCGTGCCGGACGTGAGCTATCTGACAGAGCATCTGGACAAGGTGAAAGCCTTTGTCATCACCCACGGCCATGAGGACCACATCGGGGCCATCCCCAACGTGATCCCGCAGGTCAACGTGCCCATCTATGCCACCAAGCTGACCATCGGCCTGATCGAGCACAAGCTGGAGGAGGCCGGACTGCTGGAGACCACCGTCCGGAAGGTGGTGCAGCAGGGCAGCACCGTGGATCTGGGCGACATCCAGGTGGAATTCATCCGCACCAACCACAGCATCGCGGGCGCTTCGTCGCTGGCGATCACCACCCCTGCCGGCGTGATCTTCCACACCGGCGACTTTAAGATCGACTATACGCCGCTGTTCGGGGATCCCACCGACCTCCAGCGCATTGCCATATTGGGCAGCAAAGGCGTGCTGGCCGTGATCAGCGACTCCACCAACGCCATCCGTCCGGGATTTACACCCTCGGAGACCAAGGTGGCCGACGCCTTTGACGACCTGTTCGCGGAACATACGGGCAGCCGCATCCTGGTGGCTACCTTCGCTTCCAACGTGGACCGGGTGCAGCAGCTGATCCTGACGGCCAAAAAGTTCGGCCGCAAGGTGATCATTCAGGGGCGGAGCATGGAGGCGGTCATGGAGATCGCCGCCGGCCTGGGTTACATGAAGATCCCGGAGGACACTCTGATCAGCGTGGACGAGATGAACGATTATCCGGACGACAAGCTGGTGTTCATCACCACGGGCAGCCAGGGCGAGGCCATGGCCGCTCTGTCCAGGATGGCCAACTCCACCCACAAGAAGATCAGCATCAAGCCCGGCGACGCCATCATGTTCAGCTCCAGCCCCATTCCCGGCAACGAAAAGGCCGTGTCCAAGGTGATGAACGAGCTGTCCATGAAGGGCGCCCACGTGATCTACCAGGACACCCATGTGTCCGGCCACGCCTGCGCCCAGGAGATCCAGCTGCTCTATACGCTGCTGAAGCCGAAGTACGCCATCCCCATGCACGGCGAGTACCGCCATCTGCGGGCCGCGGCGGAGATCGCGGCAGGCATTGGCATCCCGAAGGAGAACATCTTTGTCCTCTCCGCCGGCGACGTGCTGACCCTTTCCGAGGACAGCGCGGCCGTGACGGACAAGGTCCGGTTCGGGGAGATCTACATGGACAATACCGGTTCCGGGGACGTGGGGCTGGCGGTGATCAAGGACCGTCAGAACCTGGGAGAACGGGGCTTCGTGATGGTGGCCGCGGCCGTGGATTACGGCAGCGGGCTGCTGGCCGGCTACCCCAAGGTGATCTCCAGGGGCTTCGTCTATCTGAAGGAGTCGGAAGAACTGATCCACGGCATAGAAGAAGAGGCTGCCAAGGCCGTCGAATGGGCGGCGAACCAGCCGGGATACGACGTGGGACGCATCAAAGGCGAGATCAAAGCCCGGGTGGAGGACTATATCTGGAAAAAGGTCCAGAGGAATCCGATCATTCTGGCCACGGTCATCGAAATTTGACAAGATTTTGCAAAAATGTTGCAAAAAAATATATTAATCTTTCCTTAATTTCCTTGACATCGTAATAAGCTCCTGCTATACTGCGAACATACGTGTAACAATTTTGTAATAAACGCGCGTGTTAAATTGCAGGAGGTGCGATTTTCGTGAATAAAAAACACTTAGGAAAGAGGATCCTGATCGGAATGCTGAGTCTGGCCATGGCAGGCAGTGCTTTTGTCACCAATGCCTACGCGGATGAAGTTGAGGCTGAGGTTTCCGGTGTGGCGGCAGAAATGCTGGAGATCACCGAAGACGAAACCGCCAGCGCGCCGATCGAGGCAGCAGAGACGCTGGCCCTGGCCGCCCTTGAACTATCGGCCATGGATGAGACTGCTCCCGAAGTGTCCGAGACCGAAACGGAAGCTGCCGTTTTAGAGGAAGCCTTCTTCGAGCCGGTCCCCGAATCCTTTGTTGAGGAAATGGAAGAGGCCGTCCAGGAGATCGTTCCCGAAGAGACCGTTCCCGAAGAGACCGGCGAGCATCCCGCCATCCTGGCTGCCGAGGCCAGACTGGCCGCCATGGCGCACACCGTGTACGACGACATCGCCGTCGCCCGTGTCGACTCCGCCGTCAACATCCGCAAAAAGCCCAGCGCCGACGCGGAACTGGTAGGCAAGATCTACAATAACTGCGCAGCGAACATCATCGATACTGTCGAAGCCGAGGACGGCGAATGGTACAAGATCCAGTCCGGCGGCGTCGAAGGATACATCAAGGCTAAGTACTTCATCACCGGCGAAGCGGCCAAGGAACTCGCAATGGAGATCGGCTGCGTCAACGCCACCATCACCACCCCTTCCCTCCGCCTGCGTGAATCCGCGGACCTGGGCAGTGCCACCGTCACCGTCCTGACCAAGGACGAGACCTACACGGTAGAGGAGCAGGGCCCTGAGTTCTCCAAGCTCTCCATCGACGACGAACTCTGCGGGTTTGTACAAAACGACTACCTGCACTTCGAGGTGGCATTCAAGGAAGCCGTCTCCATAGAGGAGATCATCGCTCAGGAAGAAGAGCAGGCCCGCCTGGAGCGCGAAGCCGAGGAAGCCCGCCAGAGGCTGCTGGAGGAGCAGGCCCGCGAGGCTGCGGAAGCTGAGGAAGAAGAGGAAGAAGACTACGAGGACGAGCCGGAATACGAGCCCGAGACCGAGCCGGAGACCAGCCCTTCCATCGAGACCGAGGAAGAGCCCGAAGAAGAGCCCGAGGAGACCACCACGGAAGCCGAGGAGGAGCCCGAGACTACTACAACGGAAGAAGAGCCTGAGACCACCACGGTGAAAGAGACCGAGGAAGAGACCACCAAGGCCAAGGAGAAGGAAACTACCAAGGCCAAGGAGGAAGAGACTACCAAGGCCAAGGAGAAGGAGACTACCAAGGCCAAGGAAGAAGAGACCACCAAGGCCAAAGAGAAAGAGACCACCAAGGCCAAGGAGAAGGAGACTACCAAGTCCACCGAAAAGGAGACCACCAAGGCCAAGGAGAAAGAGACCACCAAGGCCAAGGAGAAAGAGACTACCAAGGCCAGCGAAAAGGAGACTGAGGAAGAAGAGGAAGACCGCGACACTTCCGCCCTCCGCGAAGCCATCGTGGCAGAAGCCCTGTCCTATGTGGGCAAGCTCCAGTACGTGTACGGCGGCAACAGCCTGGTGACCGGCACCGACTGCTCCGGCTTTACCAAGCTGATCTACGCCAAGTTCGGCATCACCCTTCCCAGAAGGTCTGCCGACCAGCAGTACTCCGGCAAGGCAGTCAGCTCTTCGAAGATGCGCCCCGGCGATATCATCTACTACGGCGGCCATGTGGCGATCTACATCGGCAACGGCAAGATCGTGCACGCTGCCAACCGTGAACTGGACGTCAAGATTTCAAGATGGAATTATCGCAGCGCCGTGACCATCAGAAACGTCATTGGAGACTGATAAATCTTACGATTCTTAAGAAATAGTGAACTTAAAGCTCCCGCCTTGACACAAGCGGGAGCTTTTGCTAAAATCGATGTAATAAATTTGTAATGAGTTACTTTGCAGCAGGAGGTTCGTTTTGAGCAGACTCAGCAATAGATTGATAAAGATCGGAGCCATCGGACTGGCGGCGGCAATGCTGTTTTCCAGCACTGCCTACGCGGATGAAGTCCCTGAAATGGCAGGCGTCGCTTCCTACGAAATGACGGAAACGGCCGAAGCCTCCGGGGAAGACATTCCCGGCGAAGCCGGCATCGCGGCCTGGCTCTCTGACGATATGGATGAAACAGCGGAACTTCCGCAGGAACAGGACGAAGTAGGACATCTTCCGGATGACGATCCGGGCGTCGAGCAGACCTCGGCCGCGCCGACCACGGCTGATGCATCCATGTCCCAGACGACTCCCGACGGGGAGGAAGAGCACGCTGCCGTGATCGCGCTGGAAAGACGCCGCGCGAAGTACGACAGCCTGTATAAGAACTACGTATTCCCGGATCTGGACGGCGATTCCGACAGCTATATCAACGTCCGTGAAAAAGCCACCGCCAGTTCCGAACTGGTGGGCAAGATCTACGCGAAGACCGCCGCCCGCGTGCTGGAAACAGTCGACGGCGAGGACGGCACCTGGTTCAAGATCCAGTCCGGTTCCGTGACCGGCTACGTCAAGGCCTACTACTTCATCACCGGAAGCACTGCCGAGGAGATGGCCAAGAACTACGGCGACCTGGTGGCCGTGATCAATACCGAATCCCTGCGCCTGCGCGCGAAGGCATCCCTGGAATCCGAGCAGATCGCGATCCTGTCGGAGGACGACTGCTATCCCGTTCTGGGAGAGGAAGGCGCCTTTGTCAAAGTCCAGGTGGACGACAATCTGGAAGGCTTTGTGCTGGAAGAGTACGTCACCTTAAAGGTCATCTATAAGAAGGCCGTATCCATCGAGGAAGAGCGCGCCGCCATCCAGCGCGAGATCGAGCGCGAGCGTGAGGCGGAAGAGGCCCGCCGCGAGGCTGAGCGCGAGGCGGAAGAAGCCCGCCGTGAAGCGGAACGCGAGAAGCAGCAGCAGAGCTCCAGCAGTTCGAGCAGCTCCAGCAGCAGCTCAAGTTCCAGCTCCAGCAGCTCCAGCTCCAGTTCCCACAGCAGCTCCAGCAGTTCGAGCAGTTCCAGCAGCAGCTCCAGCTCCAGCAGCAGTTCGAGCTCCAGCTCCAGCAGCAGTTCGAGCAGCAGCTCCAGCAGTTCCAGCTCCAGCAGCGACTACGAAAGCACTTCTGCCATCAGAAAGGCCATCGTCCGCTATGCCAAGAGCTTCGTCGGTGAACTCCAGTACGTATACGGCGGCGACAGCCTGAAGACCGGTACCGACTGCTCCGGCTTCACAAAGCTGATCTATGCGAAGTGGGGCATCACCCTTCCCAGATCCTCCAAGGCACAGCAGTCCGCCGGCAAGGCAGTCAGCGCTTCGAAGATGCGCCCCGGCGACATCGTCTGCTATCCCGGCCATGTGGCGATCTACATCGGCGACGGTCTGATCGTCCATGCGGCGAACCGCCAGACCGACGTTAAGATCTCCAGGTGGAATTACCGCAGCGCCGTGACCATCCGCAACGTCATCGGCGACTGATACAGATCATGTCATCCTGAGCGAAGCGCAGCGTCATCGGAGACCGATGCAGACCATGTCATCCTGAGCGAAGCGCAGCGGAGTCGAAGGATCCCTGAATCAATAAAGGAGCAGCCCCGAGGGACTGCTCCTTCTTTATGGTCGGCTGCCGTTCCGGTCAGGCTTCCGGTTCGATCAGGCCGTAGGTATTGTTCTTTCTCTTGTAGACGACGCAGATCTCATCGGTGTCGGCATTGCGGAACACATAGAAATTGTGGCCCAGCATGTCCATCTGCAGGCAGGCCTCCTCGGGATCCATGGGCTTCACCGCGAAGCTCTTTTTGCGGACGATGAGGATCTCGTCCTCGTCTTCGGCGTCCTCCTCCAGGTAGACTTCCGAGAAACCTTCCACATTGTGATGCTTTTCGATCAGTTTCTTGCGGTGCTTCAGCAGCTGCTTCTCGATGGTGTCGCCCGCGAGTTCGATGGAGGTGTACATATCAGTCGTCGCCTGCTCGGCGCGAAGGATGTTGCCTTTGATGGGGATGGTGACTTCTGCCTTCTGGAGCTCACGCTCGATGCTGAGGGTGACCGTAGCTTCCGTGTCGGGACGGAAATACTTGCCCAGTTTGCCCAGTTTGCTTTCCACAGCCTGTTTCAAGCCGTCTGTCAATTCCATGTTTTTTCCAGTGATCGTAAAGTTCATGAAATCATCTCCTTTTCCAAGGATGGCTATCACTAAGCTCAGGCTTTGCTTAGCAGCCTCCGCTAAGTGTTCGCCTTCCCTTTACTTCTATTTGTCAGAATTATATCACAGGAAGACGTGAAAAGCTATCACTATTGTATATAAGTTTTCCAAAATCTGTGAAAGTTAAAACCGTCCGCGAAAAGATGGACAGACAGGTCAAAAAGATTTATAATCTAAATAAATATGGGCTGAAAGGAGAGGCTGTCATGGGATTGGAACTGGATATTGAGGAGATCAGAGGACGGTTCGGCAACGGGATCTGCTGCGCCATGTCGGTATTCGGCGAGCTGGCGGAGCTGATGGGCATGGACAAGGAACTGGCCAGGAAGATCGCCTCCGGCTTTTGCGGGCACTATGAGCACAACAATTTCTGCGGCTGCGTATCCGGCGCCAAGATGGCCCTGGGCATGAAATACGGCCCCAGCAAACTGGGCGATAACGACAAAGCCGTGGTGCTGAAGGAGAAGATCAAAGCCTTCGAGGAGGAGTTCATCGCCGAGTTCGGCAGCATCCGCTGCCCGGAGATCCTGGGCGGTCTGGATCCCTCCGTGCAGGAGGACAGGCCCAGCATCATCGAGCAGGACCTGTTTCGCAGGACCTGTTCCGACGCCGTCTGCTTTGCCGTGGAACTGGTGTCTGAGATGTTAGAGGAAGAAGAGTAAAATAAGGTCGTTCCTATTATATTAAAAAATCAGAAGGAGATGGATCATTATGGCAAAATGGGTATGCAGCGTTTGTGGTTTTGTGCATGAGGGAGATACCCCTCCGGAATTCTGCCCGCAGTGCAGAGTACCTGCGGAAAAGTTCACCAAGCAGGACGAGGGCCTGACCTGGGCCGCCGAGCACGTGGTAGGCGTGGCACAGGGCGTCCCGGAGGACATCTTAATGGATCTGCGCGCCAACTTTAACGGCGAGTGCAGCGAAGTCGGCATGTATCTGGCCATGGCCCGCGTCGCTTACAGAGAAGGTTATCCGGAGATCGGCCTGTACTGGGAAAAGGCCGCCTGGGAAGAGGCCGAGCACGCCGCCAAGTTCGCGGAACTGCTGGGCGAAGTCGTCACCGACTCCACCAAGAAGAACCTGCAGATGCGCGTGGATGCCGAGAACGGCGCTACCGCAGGCAAGACCGACCTGGCAAAGCGTGCCAAGGCCCTGAACCTGGACGCCATCCACGACACCGTCCATGAAATGGCAAGGGACGAAGCCCGACACGGAAAGGCGCTGAAGGGGCTGCTGGACAGGTACTTCGGATAATAGTTAAAACTGATAATGGAGAAAGAATACCCCGCATCGCTGTTTTGGACAAACCTGATAATTACTTTTCTTGCAAACCACATCTACCTGACTCTTCCAGGTCTTGTTCTTGTGGTCGTGGGAGTCTGGGTCAGGCCGTGCCTGTATATTGGACTTGGATTGCTGCTGCTTAGCAGCGGACTGTCGCTCAACACTGCACTTACGAATCGCAGGGTTTTTTTAGACAGTGAGGATCCAAATTTTCAGGAAGTAAGGGAGGCAGTTTTGTCCGAAAACTGGCGGGAAAACGTAATTGAATTGGTCGAAGGCGGAAATGGCCGGGAAAAACCGGAGAATGATGCCATAAAGATCGATCAGGAACATGACCAGAGTCAGTGACAGCACAGATCAAGGTCTTGGGGAGCGGGAGAGATCCCGCTCCTTTTTACGAACAGACATCAAAGGAGCGGGGACGCGCCCCGCTCCGGGAAATGGTTTATTGTACTTTCTTGGTCGTCTTTGTCGCTGACCAGGCTCCGTAATATGTCTTGCCGCTTACTGTTTTGTAAGCCCGTACCCTTACCTGATAGACTTTGCCTTTCTCCAGGTTCTTGATCGTCTTGGCCAGGCCCGTGGCAGTCGTTTCTTTCCACTTGCTCGAGCCCTTGACGCGGTATTGTATCTGGTATGTGCTTCCACCGGTGGCAGATGCCTTGGTCTTCATCGTGATCTTGATCTGCTTTTTGCCGGGTTCGGTCTTGGAGATCTCCGCCTTCTTGGGGTTGATGGTGAAGCTGACCGTCTTGGTGCCTTTATAGTTGCCCTTCAATTTGACGGTGACGGAAGCCTTGCCGACCTTTGTGTTGCTGCTGTAGGTGACCGTGTAATCGGTGCCTTTGGTCAGGGTCGTGGTACCGTTCTTTACCGTGACTTCCGGCTTCAGCGCCTTGCCCGTGTAAACTGCTTTAGTTACCGTTGTCACTTTCGGCGTGATCGACTTCGGGGAGATCGTCCAGGCGACGGTCTTGTCAGCCGTTTCGCCGTCGCTCCATGCAAAGTTGACCTTATCCTTCAGCTTAAGCACCGCTTTGTACGAGCCGGCTTTCGTTCCGGTGTTCCCGCTTATCGTATAGCTTGCGGATCCCGCCACGCCGGTCTGCGTCTTGCCGTTATATGTCAGGGTCTTTGCTTTCGGGACCGCAACGAGTTTAGGCGTGATGGCGAAGGTCCTGGTGACGGAGCCCGTGAAGCTGCCGATGCCGGTGATGGTCACAGTAGCCGTTCCGACATTGGTATTGTTCTCATAGGCGACCTCGTAATCAGTCCCCGCCGTCAGCTCTGTACCGCCGATCTTGACGATGGGAGACGGGGTCAGGGCTTCGCCGGTATACGTCATGTCCGCGATTCCGGTAATGTCGGCATTTTCGATCGATCCGGGCTCGATCGTGAAAGTCAAAGTCTGTTTACCGCTGTAGCGCTCGCCTTTGAACGTGACTGTCGCCTTCGCGCTCCCCGCCTGGACGTTGTCGGAATAGGTGACGTCGTAGTTGGACGCATCGATCACTTTGCCCTTGGCGTCTTTGACCGTGACTCCCGGTCTTTTTTCAGAACCGTCACAGACAAAAGTCTTTGCGGATAACGTGAAGGTTTTCGGACGGCTGATGACGGTCACGGGAGCATAGCTGCACGTCCAGTCGCTGCAGCCGCTCTCCGAGCACATGAGACCTTCCGCGCCGTCACTGTCCAGCGTAGCTTTTCTGATGCTCATAGTCGGGTAATGGACCGTGGGATTGGAGCTGCTCGTCCAGTCGGATCCTTTTTCAATGGCGTTCCATTGCTGCTTTGTGCCCAGATAATGGAACACCAGTTCACTGCTGCAGTAGGTAAATGCGCGGCTCTGTATCTTTGTCACACTCGCGGGGATCGTGACGCGCTTCAGGTTCGAACAGCCCTCGAAGGCATACATGTTGATCGTCGTGACAGGGCAATCCGCGCCATCGACCTCTATCGACTGCGGGATCTCGTATTCCTCCAGAGCATCCACATCGCCAAGGTAATAGTTGGCCCTCACCGTCCAGTCATTCTGCAGAGAATACGACATATCGTTGACATTCGGAAGACCTTTGTTGAAGATGAACGATGCGCTGCTGTAAAAGTATATACTGTCACCGCCTTCATTGATGCTTTCATAATACTCGACACGGGATTCGGGAAGCGAGATGGCCCTCCCATGGGCGATACTGCAGGTGCTCAGTTTCTCAAAGGACAGCATTTCCTTATTATTGACTTTATATGTCTTGAGGAGCACGTCCCAGGTCCCATCCCGGTCGATATCCATTTTGACCTGTTCAAAGTCATTAATGGGTTCATAATCAAAGAGCTGATCATCTCCTTCGAACCATATCATCACGGTGATCGCTACCGGATCGCAGTGATCGTCGCCGGGAAATTCCACAGCCTCGCCGGCAGAAAGGTCGATCACCAGATTCCCGGCGCAGGGGACTGCGTAGGAGTCCACCGTGAGGACCTGCATCATGGCAAATACCGTTATCACGGCGATCAGGATCGACAGCAGGCGCATTTTCGCGTTCCTTATTTTCATATGAAGACCTCCTGAAAATCGAGAGTATTCTTGTTTTTGATAGTATCATATCCGCCGATAGAAGACAATAAAGGACGCACGGCCTCGCCCCGCCTTGAATTTGCCCGCGGCGGGCGGTATAATCAACGGCGAAGCAAAGCTTTAAAACAGTCATGGAGGAATAAACATGATCATCAAACTTATCATTGAGCTCGTGATAGGCGGTATCATCGGTTACGTTGCCAACAGGATCATGCACGGCAAGACCGACAGCGTATGGAAGAACGTGATCATCGGCCTCGCGGGCGGATTCGTGGGCGGACTGATCGGAAACTTGATCGGTCTCGGCGACGGATGGATCTCCGGCCTGATCCTGTCCATCGGCGGAGCCTGCCTGGTGATCTGGCTCTACCGGAAGTTCATCAAATGACAGATACTGAGAAAATGGATCATCAGGACGGAATACAAACCGGCAGCGGTCCGGCAGGTCTTTGAAAGGCCTGCCGGATCTTTTTTTATTTACGAAAGAAAAGAATCTTCAGATTGCTTTTTGACCGATCGGCTAATATAATTGTGGTGTTTGTTTTACATTTGTTAAGAAAAACAAGTTTTGTAAAACCTAATTGGGGGAAAGATCGTCTATAGGGTAGAAAACCCAAACAGGAGGAAGCACTAAATGAAGAAACTGACTATGTTCATTTTGGCATTGGTACTGTGCGCAGTACTTTTGCCCGTGTCCGCGAAGGCGGCGGAGGTCAGGGGAGACTGTGGTCCTAGTGCCACCTGGACTCTCACCACCAGCGGCACGCTTACCATCTCCGGAACCGGAGAAATCACATCAACTCCCTGGAAAAACGATTATTCGAAGGCAATCAAGAAAGTTGTGATCGAGAACGGAATAACCAGGATCTGGTACAGTGCCTTTTCCGGCTGTACTGGCATTACCTCAGTGGAGATCGCGAACAGTGTCGTTACGATGGATTCCGATGCTTTTAACGGCTGTACCGGCCTGATCCGGGTCGAGATCCCTTCGAGTTTAGCAAATATCGGTGATTCAGCATTCAGAGGCTGCACGGGACTTCAGGAAGTGGTGCTGAACAACGGTCTGACGACGATCGGGAAATCCTCTTTTGCCGGATGCACGGCCATCCGCTCGATCACGATTCCTGACACGGTCACGATGATCGACTGGAATGCATTCAGCGGCTGCACGACCCTGTCTTCCCTTACGCTGGGCAGTGGGCTGCAGACAATGAACGGCGCTTGCTTCCATGAATGTAAGAAGCTCAAAACCGTCACGATCCCCAACAATGTGGTCGAATTGAATCAGCAGGCTTTCTGCGGCTGCACTGGGCTGAAAACAGTAAAGATCGGCAGCGGCGTGTCCAAGATCGGATACGAAGCATTCTACAAATGCACGGCTCTGACTTCCGTGACGATCGGGAAGAACGTCTCGGTGATCGACGGCAATGCATTCTACGGCTGTACCGCATTGACGGAAGTGACGATCCCGGCCAGCGTCAGAGAGATCAATGACAGTGCCTTCCGCGAATGTACCGGTCTTACGAAGATCACGTTTAATTCCGGGCTGGAAGAGATCGGAAGCGTTGCGTTTGAAAACTGTACGGCTCTTACGTCGCTCACCCTTCCCGGCAGTCTCATAAACGTTGAATATGCCGCGTTCCAGGGCTGTACAGCCCTGAAAACGGTATCTCTGGGGAACGGCCTCACAGCAGTGGGCTCCTCGATGTTCAGCGGCTGCACGGCGCTGAAGACCGTGACCATGGGCAGCGGCGTTACGGCGATCAACAGCAGCGCTTTTTACAACTGCACCGCGCTGGCCAGCATCACTTTCGGAAAGTACATCACCAGGATCGACAATGATGCCTTCAGAAACTGCAAAAAACTGGTATCGGTCGCCCTGCCGTCTTACGTGACGGTGATAAGAGAGCGCGCGTTCTATGACTGCACCGGGCTGAAATCGATCGGAATTCCGGCCAGCGTGTCTGAGATCGAAAACTATGCATTCTATAATACAGTGTTAAAGACGGTCTTCTACGGAGGAACAAAGGCGGACTGGGCTGATGTCACGATCGGCTCCTACGGCAACGATCCGCTGACCGGCGCCACCAAGAAGTACAGCGCTTCCCTGAAGATCAACAAGCCGACGCTCACCCTCACCAACGTGTCCTCCAGCGGCAAGATCAAGCTGAGCTGGAAGAGCCTTGCGGGCGCCGCGACCTATTCCATCTACCGCGCCACCAGCAAGACCGGGACCTATAGCCTGCTGAAGACCGTGTCCGGCACCAGCACCACCGACACCAAGGCGGAAGCCAACAAGACTTATTATTACAAGATCATCGCCAAGAGCAACACGGGTGAGAAATCCTCTTACAGCGACATCAAGAGCCTCACCTGCGACTGCGCGAAGCCGGTCATCACCGTGAAGCTGAACAGCAGCAAGAAACCGGTGATCAGCTGGAAGAAGATCACGGGCGCCAAGTCCTACAAGATCTATCGCTCCACCAGCAAGAGCGGCACTTATAAGCTGGTCAAGACCACCACCGCCCTGAAGTGGACCAACACTTCCGTCACCAAGGGCAAGACCTACTACTACAAGGTCATGGCCGTGGGCACGAAGTCGGCGGCCAATTCCGCTTACAGCGCCGTCAAGTACGTGAAGGTGCCGAAGTAAGGACAGATGATGATCAGGAGGTCAGGTAATAACCTGGCCTCTTTTTTGAATGATATTGTCCCCGGCCAAATCCTCCCGGCCTCATTTTTCGTCTGTAAGGTAGATAAGCCGGAAAGGAGATGGTAAAATGGGACAGGTCGACATCAGACGGCTGTTTGAGATCCTGTATGAATGCCAGGAGCTGGCCCCGGAGATCGCGCGGCGGATCCTGGGGCGGATCCTGGAGATCCTGCGGGAGTGGAAGGACGAGTGCGGGGAGACCCGCTTTGAAATGACGAATGAGTGCGGGGAGACCCGCTTCGAAATGACGAATGAGCGCGGGGAGACCTGCTTCGAAACGACAGAGGAAAGAGGGGACGGAAACCATGAGATGTGAACATTGCAAGGCTGTCATGCCGGACGGCGCGGCTTTTTGCCCTGAATGCGGCAGACCGCAGACGTTCACCAAGAGCCGGATCGACGCGGCTGCCGCGGGGGATCAGGCGGCTCTGACCGACCTCTACAACAGGACGTACAATGCCGTCTACAACACGATCCGGTTCATGGTAAAGGATGAGGACGCGGCCCTGGACATCCTGCAGGACAGCTACATCAAAGCCTTCGACAGCCTGGGGCAGCTGCAGGAAGCGTCTAAATTCGAGGCCTGGGTCAAACGCATCGCCCACAACAAGGCCATCGACTATCTGCGCCAGGCAAAGCCGGTCACCTTTTCCTCTCTGTCGGATGAGGACTCCGACGAGGCGCCGCAGTTCGAGGACGACCGGCCGGAGAACCTGCCGGAGGTGGTGATCGACAGGCAGGAGACCACGAGGCTCATTAACGGGATCCTGGATTCGCTGCCGGAGGAGCAGCGGGTCTGCATCTCGCTGTTTTACTACGACCAGCTTTCGGTGAAGGAGATCGCCGCGGAGCTGGGGATCACGGAGGCGACGGTGAAGAGCCGCCTGCTGTACGGCAGGAAAAAGGTGGAGACCCAGGTCCGGGATCTGGAAAAGAGAGGCACGAAGCTCTACGGCCTGGCGCCGATCCCGCTGCTGATGCTCCTGCTGCAGGGGCAGGACCTGATCGGGAGAGCGCCTTCACAGACCATTCTGGAGAACGTTCTGGCGGGGAGTTCCGGCCAGGCGGCGGCCGCGGGAAGCGCGGCGGAAATGGCAGGACAGGCGGCGGAGGCTGCTCAGGCGGCCACAAG
>JAGAEH010000219.1 GCA_017613225.1 Lachnospiraceae bacterium | reverse complement strand
TGGACTTCCTCCGCTCTGGCGGGAAGCTCGGCCTCGGAACGGCGGTAAACGATGTAGACTTCCTCAGCGCCCAGACGCAGCGCGCAGCGGGCGCCGTCCATGGCCACGTTGCCGCCGCCCACGACCGCCACGAGCTTTCCGTGCTGGATCGGCGTGGTGCTGTCGGGCCGGTAGGCCTTCATCAGGTTGGTACGGGTCAGGAACTCGTTGGCGGAGAACACAGCCTTCAGGTTCTCGCCCGGGATCTTCATGAAGCTGGGCAAACCGGCGCCGGAGCCGATGAAGATGGCCTCGAAGCCTTCCTCTTCCATCAGCTCGTCGATGGAGATGGAGCGGCCCACCACCACGTTGGTCTCGACCTTTACGCCGAGGGCCTTCAAGCCTTCCACTTCCTTGTTCACGATGGCCTTGGGCAGACGGAACTCCGGAATGCCGTACACCAGCACGCCGCCCGGCAGATGCAGGGCTTCGTAGATGGTGACGTCATAGCCCATCTTGGCCAGATCGCCCGCGCAGGTAAGGCCCGCGGGGCCGGCGCCGACGATGGCGACCTTATGGCCGTTGGGTTCGGGCTTGACCGGATCTTCCTTGACGTTCTCGTTGTGATAGTCGGCCACAAAGCGCTCCAGACGGCCGATGCCGACGGGCTCGCCCTTGATGCCGCGGACGCAGTACTTCTCGCACTGGGACTCCTGCGGGCAGACACGGCCGCAGACGGCGGGAAGGGAGCTGTCCTTCGCGATGATCTGATAGGCTTCCTCGAAGGAGCCTTCCGCCACCTTCTTGATGAATTCCGGGATCTTGATGTTGACGGGGCAGCCGGCTACGCAGGGATGGTTCTTGCAGCCCAGGCATCTGGCAGCCTCATCCATCGCCAGCTCGGCGGTATAGCCAAGGGCGACTTCCTTAAAGTTATGGGCGCGGACCTGAGGATCCTGCTCCGGGATCTTGTTCTTTACTAAAGACATGTTAGGCATGGTTACTGAACCTCCTTCTTGAACAGGTTGCAGGTCTCTTCGTGGCGCTTGCGCTCGAATTCCTTATACATGGTGGCACGGGACATGGCCTCGGCGAAATCCACCTGATGGCCGTCAAAGTCAGGGCCATCCACGCAGGCGAACTTGGTCTCGCCGCCAACAGTCAGGCGGCAGCCGCCGCACATGCCGGTGCCATCGATCATGATCGGGTTCATGGAGATGATGGTCTTGATGCCGTACTTCTTGGTGGTCTGGCAGACGAACTTCATCATGATGACCGGGCCGATGGCGATGACTTCATCGTACTGGTTGCCCTCCAGGATCAGCTGCTCCAGGCCGGCGGTGACCAGGCCCTTCACACCGTAGGTGCCGTCATCCGTCATCAGGATCAGCTTGTCGCTGCAGGCCTTGAACTCGTCCTCAAGGATCACGATGTCCTTGCTGCGGAAACCGACTACGGAGTGGACTTCGCAGCCCAGGTCGTGCAGTTTCTTGGCTACGGGCAGTGCAATGGCACAACCCACGCCGCCGCCCACGATGGCGACCTTCTTCAGGCCTTCGGTCTCGGTGGGATTGCCCAGCGGACCCACAACATCGTGCAGGCTGTCGCCCACCATCTTGTGGTTCATCTTTTCGGTGGTAGCGCCTACGATCTGGAAGATGATGTCGACAGTTCCGGCCTCGCGGTCAAAACCGGCAATGGTAAGCGGAATGCGCTCGCCGTCCTCATCGACACGGAGAATGACAAACTGTCCGGGCTCGGCCTTGCGGGCTACCCTGGGAGCTTCCACTACGATCTTGGTGACGGTAGGATTCAGCTCTTTTCTCTCTACGATCTTGTACATTTCCTTCTTTACCTCACTTTTGATTGTGCTTGCACACTAAGAAAAATTATATCACCGCAGGGCTTTCTGTAAAGAATAATTCTTAATTTTTTAAAAGAATACATTAAGATTCTTCCGTTATGACAAAACCCCGGACCGGTTCCTTTTGCGGAGGACGGACCGGGGTCATTATTTGAAAATGGGTGAAGTGCTGCAGCTATATCAGACTCCTGCGTCCTGCAGACGAAAAGCAGGGTGTTATCACTAGTACTTTTCCATACCACTCCATCTGTAGTTTTCAGCATTCTTTTGATCTCGTTAGGTGAATCTCATTTTTCATACCTTAGCTAACACTACCTTTTCTCTAAGGCATGCATATCCATGTCCGTTGGAGTCAACTGTTTAAGTGTCTTCTTTGCAGAAATCATAATCCTGCGTATAAGTATACCCATTAAGATACAACCCCCGCAAAAATAGAGGAGCAATCCGATAGGACCTGGGCTGTTAACGTATATCATCACAGAGATCAATAGTAGAATCCACATCCCAAAGCCAATCAAAAATGGCAAAGTAATTCTAGGTGATCTGCATGTAGTTCTTATATCCAGCTTATCTTCATGAATATCTATTTCAATGAAGATAGTTTGTTTAAAAGAGTTCCTTTCCAGTCGCAGCTCTTTCCAAGGTTTTAACTCCAAGAAACATTTCCATGGATTCTTTCGCAGTATTTCAAAACTGTAGTTTGCACTGTCACAGTTTCTTTCTAGTTGATAGATATAGTCTTCTATCGACAGATTGCTCGTAGTTTTGTATATAGTATCGCCTATTAAATGCATTTTTCTTTACCCTCCTCTTGGGAGGACGGCCCGGGGTCGTTATTTGAAAATGAGTGTAATACTGCGGCTAAATCAGACTCCTGTGTCCTGCAGACAGGAAGCTGGATGTTATCACTAGTACTTTTCCATACCACTCCATCATAGAAACCTCCTGGGAGATGGCATATCTGTTTATATAGTATCTTCCTGTTGACTCTCGGTGTCAACTCTATTTCCCGCTTGAATCTCCGACTGCAGCCCTTGCAGGAATCCTCAATACAAAAGACGCCTCATGCGGACATAGGCGTCTCCTGTATCTGTCTTTCTTGTTGACCGGACCTGTAAGCCGGGTTCTGTCGAGGATGATCATCTATCTAGGCCGCGCGTCGCCGCGCGGCTCGAGCGACCTACCCGGGAGAAGACGGGCCGCCTTAGCCTCCCTGCTTGGTCTTGCTTCGGATGGGGTTTACATGTGCCCGCCCCGTTACCGCGGCGGCGGTAGTCTCTTACACTGCCATTTCACCCTTACCGGGTCGCCCCGGCGGTATATTTCTGTTGCACTTTCCTTAGGGTCGCCCCCACCGGACGTTATCCGGCATCCTGCCCTGTGAAGCCCGGACTTTCCTCACCTGCCAGTGGCAGCCGCGATCATCCGATCCGGTCACAAGATTATTTATCACATTTTTTACTTCTTATCAAGAGCCGCCAGCCGGATGTGCTCGTCCCCGGTGATGACGTACCCTTCTTTCAGCAGCCTGCCCACCGCCCGCTTAAAGGCGGCCTTGGAAAGTCCCAGCTCCGCTTGGATACGGGCGGGCTCCGCCTTTTCGCCGAAGGGCAGCACGCCGTCATAGGACTTGAGGCACTCCATCACTTTCGCCGCGTCCTCGTCCATCTGGGCGTAGGCCTTTTTGCGGGGCGTCAGGTCCAGTTTGCCGTCCTCCCGCACTTTGATCACCCGGGCGGTGACGGTCTGGCCCACCTGCAGCTTTTCATAGATCTCCTGCCGGTGGATGAAGCCGGCATAGCGGCCGTCCACCGCCACGAAGGCTCCAAGTTCCGGCTTGAGCTCGTAGATCAGGCCGGTGACCGTATCGTCCGCCTTGTAAGGGCCGTTCACCGCCAGCCTGCCGTAGATCTTCATGGAGGCCGCCAGGCGGCCGCTCTTGTCCACGTAGAGGATCACCGGGACCTTCTGCCCTTCTTTGATCCTGCCCCGCTGCTCTTTGAAGGGCAGGAACAGGTTCTTGGGCAGTCCCCAGTCCAGGAAGGCGCCGATCTGGGCAGTCTGCACCACGGGAAGCAGCGCGGCTGAGCCCAGTTCAATGGGCATCTTCTTCGCTGTAGCGATCAGCCGGTCCTCCGAATCCTTGTAGACGAAGACGTTCAGCACGTCGCCCACGTCATGGCTGCCGGCCTCCGAAGCCGGAAGCAGGATGGCTTCCTCTTCCGTTTCGCCTATGTACAGACCGTTCTCCCGCTTGCGAAAGACGGTAAGATCCTGTCTTTTGCCAAGTTCGATCATTCCTTACTCCTGTCTGAACTTATCTGCCGGCGTCTGCTGCTGCGACCACTGCTGGTTTGCCTGCGCCTGCTGATTGGCCCACTGCTGATTCATCTGCGCCTGCTGATTGGCCCAGGCCTGATTGGTCTGCTGCTGATTCCACTGAGGGTTCGGGTTCCACTCCGGATTCGTGCCATACTGGGTATTTGCGCCGTACTGCTGGCCCGCGCCGTACTGCCCGTTCATGCTCTGCTGGGTCTCCGCTCCGTGCCTGCAGAAGACAGAAACGATCAGCATGCCGATACCCAGGCCGATGGAAGTCCCTGTCCCTACGTTGATCTGGGTATTCTTTGACAGCTCGCTGCCCGTGCTCATCACGGTAACAGCGCCGAAGACGATGGCGCAGACAAAGGCTACCCCAAGGGGAAGGAAGATCGTCAGCAGGCCCAGGCGCTTCAGCTCCTTCGCGCCCCGGAAGGTGAACGGTGTGCCGTCTGCCAGTTCACGGCTGAAATAGTTCATGGCCATCTTTGCAAGGATGGTCTCGGAAAGGCAGGTGATGATGGCACAGCCCAGCGCGGTGTAGACCATCGCAGGCGAAACAGATACGCCGGTCTCCTGCGCGATCATGCCGTAGATGTTGACGCCGCCGATCTTCAGAGACCTGTCTCCCACGATCAGGAACATGACCAGGGACAGTACGCACATGCAGAGGCCTACGATGCACAGGATAAACACGATCTTGCTCAAGACTTTTCCTGCTTTTGAGATCTTTTGAATGGTAGTGATTGCCGGTTTCATTTTTCCTCCAAAAACGGGCGGCTCTTTGGCCGCCCGGTGATATCAGTTACTGTGTTCTAAGGCGAAGGATCCTTCGGCTCCGCGTGCCAGGCACGCTCCGCTCAGGATGACATAAAAAACTTAATGCTCCGACATAAGTTTGTCAAGCAATTCTTCCACCTGGGCGGCTTCCGGCATGGAGCGGATGGCGCCTTTTTTGGTGGTGACCAGATAGGCTGCGGCGTTGGCGTACCGGAGCATGCTGCGCAGATCCTCCTCTTCCAGACCCTCCAGTCCGTGTTCCAGCACGTAGTGGAGGACACAGGCGCAGAAGGTATCCCCCGCGCCGGTGGTCTCGATCACGCCGCCCAGGCTCACGCCGGGGACGTGCACCCGCAGGCCGTCATAATAGGAGTAGCTGCCCCCGGGCCCGTTGGTGACGTTCAGCAGCCTGATGTTGGGATACTGCTCTTTCAGCATGGCCGCGCCGGTGTCAAAATCCGTCTGGCCGGTCATGAATTCCAGCTCGTTGTCCGCGATCTTCACCACGTCGCAGCGGGACAGGCCCCAGGCGATCTGCTCTTTTGCCGCCTTCGCGCTCCTCCACAGCGGCAGCCGCAGGTTGGGGTCGAAGGACAGCAGCGCGCCGGCCTTTTTCGCCATATCGATGGCCTTGACGGTGGCGCTGCGGCAGGGTTCTTCCGTGAGGGACAGCGTTCCGAAGTGGAAGATCCGGCAGTGGGTCAGCATGGCCTCCGGCAGCTCCTCCGCCGTCAGCCGCACGTCCGCGCCGGGTTTGCGGTAGAAGGAAAAGTCCCTGTCGCCCCCCGGAAGGGTATGGACCACCGCCAGGGTGGTGGGGATCTCCGCGTCCCGCAGCAGGGCAGAGGTGTCGATGCCCGCTTCGGCCACCGTGCGCTCCAGCATGTCGCCGAAGTTGTCCTTGCCCACCTTTCCCACAAAAGCGCAGGAATGGCCCAGCTTTTTCAGCATGGCCAGCACGTTGGCCGGCGCGCCGCCGGGGTTGGCCTCGAACAGGGGATTGCCCTGTCCGCTGACGCCGTTCTCGGTGAAGTCTATCAAAAGCTCGCCAAGGGCTACTGTATCGTACAGTCTGTAAAGCATTCTTCTCCTCCGTAAGAGATCCTTCGCTGCGCTCAGGATGACAGCAGGCTAAGGGGATCCTTCGCTGCGCTCAGGATGACAGCAATCTATCGGACTCTTTTGATCTCGCAGTGCAGTCCGTCTTCGTCTTTCCACAGCACGCCGTAGCCGGGGTTCCGCCCGCTGGCGGGACCGGGGTTCATCAGCGTCAGGCCGCCCTCCTGCTTCAGCAGCGCCTCGTGGGTGTGGCCGAACAGGACCACCTCCGCGCCGGCCTTCCGTGCCGCTGTCTTGATGGAGGACAGGGTCCGGTCGTGCTTGACGCCGTGCATGTGGCCGTGGGCAGCAAAGAATTCAATGCCGCCTGCGGCGCAGCGCAGTTCCAGCGGCAGCTGGGAAAACAGGTCGCAGTTCCCCCGCACGGCCATAAAGGGAAGTGACGGAAAACAGGCCTGGACGTCCTCCAGGTCCCGTTCTCCGTCCCCCAGGAAAAAACAGAGGTCGGGGTGTTCCTCATTGATCGCGCGGATCATGCCCCACGAATCTCTGTGTGAATCGGAAAACACGCAGATCTTCACGTTTTAGTCCTGATCTCCCATCAGTTTCGCCACGATGGCGTCCTTGCACTCACTTACCGTGGTCTCGCGGATCTTGGCGCGCAGCGGCAGCACGGAACGGGGCGATACGGACAGTTCGTCCACGCCGATGGACAGGAAGGTCTCCGTCAGATCCAGGTCCGCGCCAAGTTCGCCGCAGATGCCGCACCAGATGCCGTTCTTGTGGGCGTTCTCCGCCACCATCTTGATCAGCCGCAGCACGGCGGGATGGTGAGGATTGAAGAAGCGTCCCAGGTCGTTGTTCTGGCGGTCGCAAGCTTCGGTGTACTGGGTCAGGTCGTTGGTGCCGATGCTGAAGAAGTCCACCACCTTGGCCAGGCGGTCGCTGATGATGGCAGCCGCGGGGGTCTCGATCATGATGCCCACTTCCACCTCGTCGGAGAAGGGCTTGCCCTCTTCCGTCAGTTCCTTCTTCACCTGTTCGCACATGGCCCTGGCCTCTTCCACTTCCCAGACGGAGGTGACCATGGGGAACATGATGCACAGTTTCCCGTAGGCCGAGGCGCGGTAGAGGGCCCTAAGCTGGGTCTTGAAGATCTCGGGGCGATTGAGGCAGATGCGCAGCGCCCGGTTGCCGAGAGCGGGGTTCTCCTCCGCCGGCAGCTGGAAGTACTCGATCATCTTGTCAGCGCCTATATCAAGGGTACGGATGACCACTTCCCTGCCGCCCATGTCGGAAAGCACCTTCTTGTACGCTTCAAACTGGTATTCTTCGGTGGGATAATCGTCGCAGTTCAGATAGAGAAATTCGCTTCTGAACAGGCCTATGCCGCCGCCGTCGTTCTCCAGCACCGCAGGCACATCCTTGGGATCGCCGATATTACAGTAAATGCGGATCTCGTGCCCGTCCTTCGTGACGTTGGGCTGGCCCTTCAGCTGGTTGAGCAGCGCCTGACGCTTCTCGATCTCGGCCTTTTTCTTCATGAGCCTGGCGAAGCTTTCTTCGTCAGCGTCCAGCAGAGCGACGCCGTCGCCGCCGTCTATAACGACTTCCCTGCCGGCGTACTCTTCCTTCAGCTGATCCCCCACGCCTATGATGGCGGGGATGCCCATGGTGCGGGCAAGGATGGCGGTGTGGCTTGAACCGGAACCGCCGGAAGTGACAAAGCCCAGTATCTTGGATTTATCCAGCTGCACGGTCTCGCTGGGGGCCAGATCGTCTGCGAACAGGATGACCGGCACGGGCGAGTCGATGCCGCCCTGGACGACGCCGCTCAGGATGTCGATGATGCGACCCGAGACGT
>JAGAEH010000218.1 GCA_017613225.1 Lachnospiraceae bacterium | reverse complement strand
GGATCTGCGTATTGGCGGCGCCGTAACCGCCCCATCTCATTTCACTGACACGGTAATGAGGATCGCACCAGTATTTGATCGCCACCGTTTCGCCGTGCAGTACGCTTACCTTATCGTCTACCGCGTACGCCGCGTCCCATTTGGCTGCGATATTTCCGTTCTCATCCAGCCTCACATAGGTGACGGTGAGCATGTTCTCACCCAGGAAATACTCCCTTGTCTCGACGTGGTCCGGATCTCTCAGGCAGACGCGCCGCATGATGCCGGCCTGCTCCTCGGTGGCTTCGTATAGCACTTCCCAGGCTCCGAAGTCATGGCCGAGGGCTTCCATGTACGTGCCGTCTTTTATGGTCATTCCGCATCTTTCGCAGTATACCCTGCCGTGACTGACGCTGTTCGTGCAGGTAGGATAACCGGTCTCGGTCTTTATGACATGGCCGCCGCAGTAGACATAGACCCATTCAACGGTCGATCCGCCGTATTCATCCATGGCCCTGCATGCGATCTTGTAGTCCGCCTGTATGTTCTCCAGTTTGTATTCCGTCGCGTTTTCGATCGTATCGACCGGGAGATAATAGTCGCTTGCTTCGTCATATATATTCACATCGATCTCGGTGCGGACCTCGCCCAGATCGATATGCGGCTCAAATATGACTGTCTCCGAACCGCCTTTTTCCACGCATGTCCGGTAGTTCGAAAGCACACTGATCCACAGCCCCGTATTCACACCGACTTCTGTGTAGAAATCCTGCGCGAAGCCGTCAATGTCCGTGACGGTCAGCTTCAGATCCATCATGTATGTAACATTCTCAACGATGTAGCTGGACTCTGTCGCGCCGTCGATCATGACGTAACGGCCTGTGTCATTGCCCTCATCCTGCTGAGAGACATACCACTGATAAGTGAGTTCGTCTTCTCCGACATGAGAACTATAGTACACGAAATGACGCTCCGCGGATCCGCCGTACTCCGGATAGAAATCATAGTCGGAAGTATCGATCCTGCCATCGATGTAATGATTCGAGATATCCTTGCCCCAGACTGCATAGAGTATTGTACCGTCCGTGAGCTCTGTCTCCTCCGTGACGTTCGGTTTCTCGGCGTCCGCATTGACGGCCCAGCCGTGAACAGCCCTGTCTTCCTCGTCGGTCTGAGGAAGCGGCGCATTGCGCAGGAAGTCCGCTGTGTTATAGCAATACGCGAAACTCGTGGCTGCCTGCTCTCCGTCATTGTCATAATAACCGCCGTTGGCATCCACTGTGATGACCATCGCCCTGTGGACGATCACAGTGTAAGAGGCTGCTTTGCCATGGTATTCATCCGCCCTTAAGTAACAGCTCTCTCCGTCTTCCAGCCGGGCCAGGATCCTGAAATTCATGTTTCCGTTACCTTCGTCGTCATCGGTAATTCCTGACATGTCGGCGTCATAAAGGTAGCCTATCGGATCGCTGCTTCCGTTGTTGTCGGAAACAAAGATGTACCAGCCTGCCTCTTCTGCGGTAAAGCGGAACCAGACCGGACTTCCGGCCGGGTTATCCACCTGTGCTGTCTCTTCCAGAACCAGCTCCGGGACCTCGCTCGTGTCTGACCAAACCGCGTAAAAGTTCGTATCTTCATAGATCCGATAATCGCCAAGCGAAATGATATCATTGCTCTCCTCGGAAAGCGACCATCCCACAAAGATCAGGCCCTGATCATTTTTTATGCTGGGGGCCCCGGTGGTTTCCCCTATTTTTATCAGCCCACCTGTCTCTTTTTCGTAGATCTTCTCACCGGTCTCCTCATCGATTTCGTAACTGAAGAAGCCCCTGGTGGCATGGAAGGTGATCCGAACCACGTCCACCCAGACCGCGTACAGCGTATCGCCCTCTGAAAGCTGGCTGATGTCAGCATCCGCCTCCGTACCGCCCTTGGTCCTGGTCCATCCGGCAAAGGACTTTCCCCCCACGGAAGGCACTGGCACAGTAAGGTTATCTAATGTCGTTATGCCGGGAAGGATCGTTGCCTGGATCGTCTCCTGTCCATCCGGTTCAAAGTAGCCGCCGGACGCGTCCAGTGTAATGTGGATGCCATTCACCTTTTCAACTTTGACTTTATAGTCGATCACGCCGGTGCCGCAGATCGTAGCCCCAAGGTAGTAGGTCTCCCCGGCGCTGAGGGTGATGGTGAACGCGAAGTTGTTTTCCTCCCCGCCGTCGTCGTTATATCCGATCTGCTCAAACTCGGAGTTTAAGAGGAAAGCATATGGATCTATAACGTAATCATAGGAGTAGAAGTAATAATCCCCGTCCTCTTCCGGTGTGAAGGCCAGGAAGACGGCTTCCTCATTTCTGTCATACAGGACTTCGCCGGATACAGGCGTTTCCACATCCAGCAGGAGCTGCAGGGGCTGTGACCAGACCGCGTAAAGAACACTGCACTCCTCCAGATCTTCCCAGACGGCGTCCGCTTCTGTTCCGCCTTCGGTAAAGGTCCAGCCCAGGAACCGCATGGCGCGATTAGTGTTCTGAGGGGTCTTCAGCGACTCGAAACCGTTGTCTCCGGAAAGCGCCAGCGCGAACAATGTCGTCTGCTCCTCGTCTTCAAAGTAGCCGCCGGAGGCGTCAAGGGTGATCGGCATCCCCTTATCGACTTTCACGGTATAAGAGGCTGAACCTTCGTTGCGTTCATCTGCTTTCAGGCAGATGGTCTCTCCCGCCGACAGCTGGTATTCTATACGGAAATTATTATTTCTGTTGCTGTTATCATCCGACATGATGAATGTCATGTCCTCGGAATAGAGTTCCCCGTAAGGGTCTCCCGAATCAGCGTTTTCAGAAACAAAGACATACCACCCGTCTTCCTCCGCGGTGAAGCAGAACCAGACCGGGGTTCCGTAAGGCTTATCCACCTGGGTCTGCTGTCCAAGGGAAAGCGCCGGGAAAGCGCCGGCTTCCCGCCAGACCGCGTAGAAATCCGTGTCTCCATTTATGGCGTAACTGGAAAAAGCAATGATCTCGTCACTGTTTTCCTCCAGTGACCATCCGGCAAAGATCAGGCCCTCATCGTTGTAAACTTCCGGGCCTCTTGTAGGACATCCCTTCTGCGTCCAGAAGCTGTCTACGATCGTATATTGCATTTCACCATCGATTTCTTCTTTGCTGAAGTAACCGAGCGTAGAATAAAAGGTGACACGAACAGCGTCTTCCCAGACCGCGTATAAAACGTCTCCATCAACGAGTTGGCTTAGGTCCTGAAGAATCTCCGTGCCGCCTTCCGTCAAAGTCCAGCCGGAAAAATAGTATACTCCACCTACCGGGGGAGTCGGTTCCTGGAAGATTCGAGGATCAGTAGATCCTGAGACGATTCTCTGTGTGATCTCCGTCTGTTCTTCCGAATCAAAGTATCCGCCGGAAGCATTCAGCGTAATGCTGATATATGTGGGGATCACCACTTTGACCTTATAGTCTATCGTTCCGGTCTCGAAAACTGTCGCATACAGGTAATAGGTCGTTCCGGCGGTCAGCGTCGCCAAAAGGCCGAAGTTGTTGCTCTCCCCGCCATCATCGTTTTCTCCAATCAGATTCCGATCGGCATCGCAGCCATCGTATAAGAAAGCATAAGGATCCGTGGCGAAGTCATATGAGTAGAAATAGTACTCTCCATCCTCTTCCGGCGTGAAGGACAGGATGACTGCTTCTTCCACCTTGTCATTTTGCACCTCGCCTGTGACGTGCACTTCCTGGTCCAGCTGCAGAGTGAGAATATTCCCGGACTTGGCTCCGCCGCGGGTGCCCTTTTTCCCGGTGTTCTCCGATTCCTTATCGGGTTCGGCAGGTTTCTCCGCCGCAGGTTCTTCCTTCTCCGGTTCGGCAGGAGTCTCCTCAGCGGGCTCTTCCTTCTCCGGCTCGGCAGGAGTCTCCTCAGCAGGCTCTTCCTTCTCCGGCTCCGCAGGTGTCTCCGCCGCAGGCTCTTCCTTCTCCGGTTCGGCGGGAGTTTCCGCCGCAGGCTCTTCCTTCTCCGGGTCAGCAGGAGTTACCGCCGCGGGTTCTTCCTTCTCCGGTTCGTCAGGAGTCTCCGCCGCGGGTTCTTCCTTCTCCGGCTCGGCAGGAGTCGCCGCCGCAGGTTCTTCTTTCTCCGGCTCGGCAGGAGTCTCCGCCGCGGGTTCTTCTTTCTCCGGCTCGGCAGGAATCTCCGCCGCGGGTTCTTCCGCAGCTTCGGCCGCGTCCGTCTTTTCCTCATCCGGCTGCGCGGCGATCACCTCTGCCGCGGGATCTTCCTGCCCGGCAGCAGTTTCCTCTTTCACGACGGCTTCCGTCTGCGCGTCGGTATCTTCCGCTCTGACAGAGAACGGATCGATCACTGTAAGCACCATGATCAGCGCCATCAGCATCGACACAAAGCGTACAAATCGTTTCATTTTGACCCCCTTACATTGATCCTGTATTGTCATCGATTTCGGTCGTCGAGTTGTTTTTATTATAACAATTCAACTACATAATAATAGCATTATACACACTTCCTGTCTGTTATGATTTACAGAAAATAGCTTTAGATTAATCTGTTCACGGGGAGCTCGGCGGAGGCTTTTTTTCATTTTCTCCTTGACAGATTCTCTTTCGCGCTGTATATCTTGTTATACAAATCATACTTTTCTAACAGGAGCTGCTATGAAAGGATCAAATGTATCAAAGTTCCCTCTGATTCCGATGGAGGGCAAGTATGCCTGGAGCGTGACGGTGGGCACCAAGGGCCAGATCGTCATTCCCAAGGAGGCGCGCGAGCTTTTCAATATCCGCCCGGGTGACAGCCTTCTGCTTCTGGGGGACGTGGAACGCGGCATCGCGATCCCGCCCAAGGAGACCTTTGAAGCCCTGACCCGCGCGGTCTTCGGCGGCGGACCGATCCCCGCCGGTCCGGGCGAGTTTCCGTCTTTTCCCGGCGCGGGGCAGAGCGGATTCCCCGCCGGTCCGGGCGATCTTCCGTCTTTTCCCGGCGCGGGACAAGACGGGGCGATCCCTGCCGGAATGAGCGAACCTTCATCTATCTCTGACAAAGAACAAAAGGAGGACTGACATGGCCATCCTGGAAGTGAGCGGGCTGTGCAAGGACTATCCCGCTTTTCATTTGAATAATGTAAGTTTTACCCTGGAAAAGGGCCGCATCATGGGCTTCATCGGCCGCAACGGGGCCGGAAAGACCACCACACTCAAGTCGATCCTGAACATCGTGCACCCCTCCGCGGGCCAGATCCGGTTTTTCGGAATGGATCTGCTGCCCCACGAGGACGAGATCAAGCAGCGCATCGGCTACGCGGGCGGCGCAGTGGACTTTTACAAGCGCAAGAAGATCCGCAAGCTGATCGAGGTGACCAAGACCTTCTATCCCAACTGGGACGAGGCCGCCTGCAGGCAGTGGATGGAGATCTTCGCGCTGGACGAAAACAAAACACCCGCGCAGCTTTCCGAGGGCATGAAAGTGAAGCTGGCGCTGACGCTGGCCCTCTCCCATCACGCGGAGCTGCTGATCCTGGACGAGCCCACCAGCGGGCTGGACCCCGTCTCCCGGGAGGAGCTGCTGGAGGCCTTCACCTTTTTGAAGGACCGGGGCGTGACCATCCTCTTCTCCACCCACATCACTTCCGACCTGGAAAAGTGCGCCGACGACATCACCTACATCGCGGGCGGCCGGCTGATCGCCAGCGAACCGATGACGGCTTTCATGGAACGCGGCGCCGCGGAGGGCCGGGGAGATACCCTGGAGAACATCATGGTCAGCTATGAAAAGCGCAGCATCCACGATTTCGCGGCGGAGGTGACAATATGAAGACAAGATCCGCAAGCGTATTCAGTCTTTTGAAACAGGAGGTGGCAGCATGAGCAAACTTTTCCATAAAGAGATCAGTCTCTGCACCCAGGCCGTGACCTGGGGCCTGCTGGCTGCAGTGCTTCTGACCCTGATCCCGGGATATCCCATTCTGGTGGGAACGTTCCTGGTATGCCTGGGGATCTTCCACAGCTTTCAGTATACGAACGAGTCCAACGACATCCTCTACTCCGTGCTGCTGCCGGTCAGAAAGCGGGACGTGGTCCGGGCCAAATATGTGAAAGTGCTGCTGTTCGAAGGGATCGCCTTTGTGATCACCGCCGTACTGACCGTGATCCGCATGACGCTGATGGCAGACGCGGGTCCCTATGTGACGAACCCGATGATGAACGCCACGCCTTACTTCCTGGCTTGCGTCCTGCTGGTCTTTACGGCCTTCAACGTCCTGTTCGTGGGCGGTTTTTTCAAGACAGCCTGGAAAGTGGGCATGCCCTTCCTGCGCTTCGGCATCGCCGCTTTCCTGCTGGTCGCCATCGCGGAAGTGCTGCACCACATTCCCGGGCTGACCTTCTTAAACGAGCCCGGAGGCGCCTGGCTGGAGCTGCAGCTGGTGATGCTCGTGCTGGCAGCCCTGATCTTCGCCGCTGCGACGTGGATCTCCTGCAAAGTGTCAATCAAGCGATTCGAAAAGATCGATCTGTGACGACACGGGGACGGTTCTTCTGTCTTCATCATGGCGGAATCGGGACGGCCCTGATCCGGATGTAACGACCGGTTACTTGACTGGAAGCCTCCATTGATGTGTAGTAATAGCGGAGTGACAGAGGACTCATTTACCGACGAGCTGCAAAGAGCGGTGTCAGAGTCCAAAAGCAATCAGGGATGGAAGGAGGATTACATGAAACTGGAGACATTCATTGAAGTCGAGACCCGGGCTGCGCGCAAAAAAGCCCGGGAAGAAGGGCTCGCGGAAGGACTGAAAGAAGGTGAGTCCCGGTTTGCCGCTCTTGTACGGATCATGATGAAGGACCTCCGGGAAGAGGACCTGCTGCAAGCTGCCTCTGATCCGGAATACCGGCAAAAACTCTATAAGGAGTATGGCATTCTCTGAACGATCCTTTAAAAGGAAAACGGAGGCGGGAACTTTTGGTCCCGCCTCCGCTTTTTATGTCAGGCTCTGTCCTGGCGTCTTTTACATCACTTGTTCAGCTTGTCCACCAGATCTTCCAGTGCCTCCCCCATGGCCTCTTCAAAGGTGGGGTGCGGACGCATGGCAGCCAGCAGATCCTCCGCCGTCAGACCGTTGGCGATGGCCTGGGCGATCTCGGAGATCATGTCCGTGGCGCGGCTGCACATGAAGGAAGCGCCAATGAGCTTGTGATCGTCCGCGCGGGCGATGATCTTCATGAAGCTGCGGCCCGGATCTTCGATCATGGTGCGGGCGTTGGCTCCCATCACGCACTTGCCGACCTTGACTTCGATGCCGGCCTCCTTGGCCTGGGCGTCGTTCATGCCCACGCCGGCGATCTCCGGACGGCAGTAGATGCAGGAGGGCACCAGGTTCAGATCCATGTGGTTTTCCTTGTCGCAGATCCAGTCCACGCAGGCAGTGCCCTGGGCAGCCGCCACATGGGCCAGCTGGATCTTGGAAGATACGTCGCCGATGGCATAGATGCCGGGGATGGAGGTGGCGAACTTTTCGTTTACGGTGATGCCCTTGCCGGCTTCAGCCTTCACTTCACCGGTGAAGAGGCCGTCAAAGTACGGCTTGCGGCCGATGGCGCAGAGCACCACTTCGCCGAAGGCCGAGCCCGGGCCCTTGGCCGTCTCGAAATTGACGGTCAGTCCGCCTTCCGCGGGAGCGATCTCCTTGACCATGGCGCCGGTGAACACCGAAACGCCCTGTTTCTTTAATGCCATGGCAAGGCCGGTGCCCAGATCCTTGTCCAGGGTGGGCAGCATGCGGTCCAGGGCTTCCACCACGGTGACTTTCACGCCCAGATCGGAATAGAAGGTGGCAAATTCGCCGCCGATGACGCCTCCGCCGATGATAACGATGGAATCATACAGCTTTTCCGCGCCTTCCAGGATCTCGTCCGAGGTCAGCACGCCCGGCAGGTCCAGGCCTTTGATGGGAGGCATGGAAGGGACGGAACCGGTGGCGATCAGGATGTTGTCCGCCGTATACTCGGTGACGGTGCCGTCAGCTGCGGTCACTGCCACCACGCCCTCTTTCGGAATGCTGCCGCGGCCGCGCAGGTAGGTCACCTTCGCGCTTTTGAACAGGCCTTCGATGCCGGCGGAGAGCTTGCCGGTGATCTGGTTTTTATGGGCGAACATGGCGGGCAGGTCGACGCCCACGCCGTCCACTGTAACGCCGATGGCGGCAGCGTTCTGGGCCTCTTTGTAGACCTGGGACGCGTGCAGCAGGGCCTTGGTGGGCACGCAGCCGCGGTTCAGGCAGGTGCCGCCCGCTTCGCGGTACTCGACACAGGCGGTCTTTAAGCCGCGCTTCGCGGCATGCAGGGCCGCGGTGTAGCCGCCGGGGCCGGCGCCGATCACGATCAGTTGAAAGTCACTCATAATATCCTCCTTCTGTTCTGGCATATATCAGATATGGCATCCTCTTCCGGCCGCATTCTGCTGTTTCTCTCATTGCGGCCGGCTCTGTTCCTCTTTTTCCTTTGTTAAACAGTCTCAAAAGCGCTTTTATTCCGGCCGCATTCCGCTGTTTCTCTCTTTGCAGCCGGCTCTGTTCCTCATTTTCCTCAGTTAGACAGTCCCAACGGCGCCCTTCTTCCGGCCGCACTCTGCTGTTTCTCTCATTGCGGCCGGCTCTGTTCCTCATTTTTCTCAGTTAGACAGTCCCAATGGCGCCTTTCTTCCGGCCGCATTCTGCTGCTTCTCCCCTTGCGGCCGGCTCTGTTCCTCTTTTTCCTCAGTTAAGCAGTCCCTATGGCGCTTTTATTCCGGCCGCATTCCGCAGTTTCACCCTTTGCGGCCGGAGTTCCTTACTTCAGCTTAAAAACGATCAGTTTCTGAGAGCGTCCTGCGGGGACTTTCTCGTTTTAGATATCCTGATCTCGCAAGAATCGGGCAATATCCGTTTTTACACTATCATCAAGTTCTGTTGCTTCCGCCGCGGCGCACAGCGCCTCGGTGGAAAAGACACAGCCGGTAAAAGCTTTCTTCAGCACGGCTGCCAGGCTGTGGTCCATGGCGTCGGTATAAACGGCGCAGTCCTGCACGCGGCCTTCGTCCACCAGAAGCTCCAGTTCCAGCCCGCCCCAGGCAAAGCGCTCTTCGCAGGCAAAGGAAAAGGCCATCTTCCGGCCGTAGAGCCAGTCAAAACTGCGGTTGATCTCATAGTAAGCGCGGACTTTTTCCGCGTCCGGTCCATCCGGCGCGATCCGTTCGGGTCTGCGGCCGTACACGGCGCCGAAGGCGTTCTCCATGGCCTGCCGCAGGCTTTCTACGGTCATCTCCGGAGCCAGTTCCTTCAGGTTCACCACCCGGGACCGGGTGGAATCCACGCCTTTGCTGGCCAGCTTGGCCTTGGATGGATTCAGGTACCGCCCCAGCTTATCCATGTCCACGTCCACCAGCAGGGTGCCGTGGTGATAGGACTGCCCTCTGTGCTGATAAAAGGCGTTGCCCGAAAACTTCCTGCCCTCCGCCAGCACGTCGTTGCGGCCGGACTTTTCCGCCCGGATGCCGAAACTCTTCACCGCCTCCCCGATCACGGAGAGCTGGCGGTCCAGATCGTAATCCTCCGTCGGAACCAGAAAGGTGAAGTTCAGGTTCCCCAGGTCGTGAAATACCGCCCCGCCGCCGGAGATGCGGCGAGCCAGATGACCGCCCTCCTGTTCCAGGAGGGCGGTTCAGCATTCCTTCCAGGGGTTCTGATTCCGTCCGATGACCACGGTGCGGGCGTT
>JAGAEH010000217.1 GCA_017613225.1 Lachnospiraceae bacterium | reverse complement strand
TCCACGAAGGACAGCTCCATGTCGATCTGGGTGAAGTCCGGTTGGCGGTCGGCGCGCAGGTCTTCGTCCCGGAAGCAGCGTGCGATCTGAATGTAGCGGTCGTAGCCGGAGCACATCAGAAGCTGCTTGAAGATCTGGGGAGACTGGGGCAGCGCGTAGAAAGTGCCGGGATGGATGCGGCTGGGCACCAGATAGTCCCGGGCTCCTTCCGGCGTGCTCTTGGTCAGCATGGGGGTCTCGATCTCGATGAAGCCCTCTTTGCCCATGAAGGAGCGGACCTCGTTGGTGATGCGGCCGCGCAGCATCAGATTGCGCTGCAGGTCCGGACGGCGCAGATCCAGGTAACGGTATTTCAGACGCAGTTCTTCACGCGTATTGATATTCTCTTCAATGGGAAAAGGCGGGGTCTCGGCATCGGAAAGGATGCGGAGGGTGCTGACGCGCACCTCAATGTCACCGGTCTTCAGCTTTTCATTGACGGCGCCGGAGCGCTTCTCCACCTTGCCCACGGCGGCGATGACAAATTCGCTGCGCAGGGAATAGGCCTTGTCGAAATCTTCTTTGGAAAGGTCGTTGGAATCAAAGATCAGCTGCAGCAGGCCCGTGCGGTCCCGCAGATCCACAAAGATCATGGCGCCCAGGTTCCTTCTCTTCTGGACCCAGCCCATGACGGTGACGGTCTCGCCGATATTGGCATTGGAAAGTTCGGTACATCTGTGCGTCCTTTTCAGGCCGCTCATCGACTCGTGCATTATGTTTTTCCTCCGATATTGATCGAATTTATCAAATTGAGATTATACTATGTTTCGTCCTGTTTGGCAATACGGCGCCTTTCTTAAGAAGGAACTCCTTTACAGCAGTTCGATCCCGCCTGCCCTGCAGGCGTCGATCATGTCCTTCGGCCATATGGAGGCCTGGACCTCGCCGATGTGGGCCTTTTTTAAGAAGAACATGCAGAGCCTGCTCTGGCCGATGCCGCCGCCGATGGACAGGGGCAGTTCATCCTGCAGCACCGCCTGATGGAAAGGCAGGTTCCTGCGTTCCAAAGCGCCGGCAAGGTCAAGCTGTCTCTCCATGGCCTGAGCGTCCACGCGGATGCCCATGGAGGACAGTTCAAAGGGGATCTGCAGCAGTTCGTTCCACAGGATGATATCGCCGTTCAGTTCCCAGTCGTCATAGTCCGGCGCCCTTCCGTCGTGGGGCTTTCCGGAACGCAGCTTTTTGCCGATCTGCTCAATGAAGACGGCGCCGTATTCCCTGCTGATCTCCGCCTCCCGCTGTTTGGGAGACAGTTCCGGAAAACGGTCCTCCAGCTCCTGGGAGGTGATGAAGGTGATCTGGTTTGGGATCTCGTTGCGGATCTCCGTATAATGGCGGTTGACGAAATCGCTCAGGTTGCGGATGGAATTGTAGATGGTCACCACCGTCTCATGCAGATAGTCCCTTGTCCTCTGCTCCCTGGTGATGGATTTCTCCCAGTCCCACTGATCCACATAGATGGAATGGATGTTGTCCAGTTCCTCGTCCCGGCGGATGGCGTTCATGTCGGTATAGATGCCCCTGCCGGTCTCGATGCCGTATTTTCCAAGGGCATAGCGCTTCCACTTAGCCAGGGACTGAACGATCTCCGCGGAATGCTCTTCCATCCCTTTTATGGTAAAGCCCACACGGCGCTCATAGCCGTTCAGGTCGTCGTTCAGACCTGATTCCGGCAGCACGATCAGCGGAGCGGAAACGCGCCGCAGTTTGAGGCCGTAGGCCAGTTCTTCCTGAAAATAGTCTTTTATCTTTTTGATCGCCCTCTGTGTTTCCATGGGATAAAGGATCGGGCAGTAATCCTTCGGAATGATAAGCTGAGACATGGTTTTCTCCTGTTAGTCCATAAAAGATCAAACCCCGCAGATACAAGAACTGCGGGGTTTCTCACTGCTTTTCTTGTTGCTATTTATAATTGTGCGCTTCCTGAAGCACCATTTCCTTGACCTTCAGAAGGCGGACCTTTGTGGAGTTCTCGTTCTCCTCCAGCTTCATGGTGATGTACTTGATCTTGTCGTTCAGGTCGGGGATCATGACGTATTCCAGCGCGTTCACGCGGCGCCTGGTCTTTTCGATCTCCTCTGCCAGAAGCTGCATGCTCTTCTCCACCTGAGCCAGCTGCAGCATGTCCTCAAAGACTTTTGCCAGCTTGCCCAGGGCGTCGTCCAGTTCGCCCGAAGTCTGCGCGAAGCCGTAGGGATAGATCTCCGTCGGGTCGTTGTTCCTGGTCTGGAAGGTGTATTCCGGGACGTTGACGCTCATGACGTTTTTGTACTTCACGAACAGTTCCACGCTCTGCCTGGGATACAGCAGTGACTGTTCCAGGATCTCCGGAGACATGATGGAACTGGCCACCTGCAGGGACGCGAAGGCAGCCGTCAGGCCCTCCTCCACGCGAATGCGAAGCGCCTTGTTCTGCTTGATGACGTCCAGAAACTGGCGCATCAGTTCATCGCGCTTATCCTTCAGGAGCTTATGTCCGCGCATGGCAGTCTTGCGTCTCCCCTTCAGCTGGTTCAGCACCATTCTGGTCGGGGTGATTCCGGTACTTGCCAATCAACTCACCTCACTTTCCAAACAGCCGCCTCAGGCGTCGGCCTCGTCCTTGGGCAGATACTTCTCGATGTACTCGGGCCTGATACGCTTCAGCTCGCGGCGGGGAAGGATCTTCAAGAGCTTCCAGCCGATGTCCAGGGTCTCCTCGATGGAGCGGTTGGTGCTGTTGCTCTGGTTGACGTAGACCTTTTCAAACTCTTCCGCGAATTTGGCGTAGAGCTTGTCATCGTCGGACAGGGCCGCTTCACCCAGGATGGTCATCAGTTCCTTGGCATCCTTGCCTCGGGAATAGGCTGCGAACAGCTGGTTCATGGTGTTGGCATGGTCCTCGCGGGTCTTGCCGGTGCCGATACCTTTGTCTTTCAGACGGCTCAGGGAAGGCAGCACGTCCACAGGGGGAATGATGCCCTTGCGGAACAGG
>JAGAEH010000216.1 GCA_017613225.1 Lachnospiraceae bacterium | reverse complement strand
GGTGTGATCAACCACATGAAGGCGGCGATCTCCGAGATGATCCAGTACGGCATCGATCCGGACAGGCTTTCCGAAACAGGAAGAGCCCTTTCCGGGGATCTGCCACTCTCTGAAAAGTTGATGGATCTCTCCATCATCTATCGAGAGTACATGGCTTTGAAGGACGCGGACACCATGTCCGCGGAGGAGATCCAGGTCCGTGCTGCCGACGTCCTGGAGCATTCTGACTTTCTTCGTGGATCCATGATCGCCATCGATGGTTTTACCGGTTTTACGCCGGTACAGATGCGCATCATCACCTGCCTGATGCAGCGCTGCCTGGACTGCACTGTGGCCATCACCCTGCCAGAAGGGGAAAAAGATACCATTAACGATCCTTTCGACCTTTTCTCACTGACAAAAAAGACTATTAAAAGTCTTCGTGAAACGGCTGAGTTTAATCAGATCTACCCACGTATCAGCAGTGTCAGTTCCATAAACTCACTGCAAAAACCCGCCGATCTGGCCTTTGCCGCGGATCATTTCCTGCGGGATCACAAGGTGGATCCTTACGGCGGGAAGATGGAACACGTATCCATCACCGCCTGTACTTCGCCTCTGGACGAAGCTATTTTTGCGGCTGACACCATCGCCAGGCTGGTACGGGAAAAGGGCTACCGCTACCGTGATTTCGCCGTAGTCTCGGCGGATCTGGAGGGAAACAAGACCTATCTTGCCCGGGCCTTCGCGGATGCGGGCATTCCCGCATACATTGACGTCAAAAAGGGTATCACGGAGCAGCCCATTTCCGTCTTTTTGCTGAGCGCTGCGGAGATCGTGGAAAAGCAATACTCTTTTGACTCCGTGTTCCGTTTTCTCCGCGCCGGTTTTTCCGACATCACTCCGGAAGAGACGGACCTGCTGCAAAACTACTGTTTCAGCACCGGCATCAAAGGCCGGTCAAAATGGGCAAAGCCCTTTACCAGAGCCAGCAGGAATTATAAGAACATCGACTATGAGCAGCTGAACGACATCAGGGAGCGGGCCATTTCCCCCGTTCTGCGCTTTCATGATCAGATCACGGCAAAGGGACATACCTACGCCGATGCCTGCCAGGCGCTGCGGGCACTGCTGGACGAGCTGAAAGTAGAGCAGCAGCTGGCAGCTCTCGGCGCTGCTTATGAGGAAAAGGGCGACGTGCTGGAAGGCCGTCTGTACGCTCAGATCTATCCCTGCGTTGAGAAGCTGATAGGCCAGATCGAGAGCATTCTGGGATCTCAGCGCTACAACATGAAAGAATTGAAGGAGATGCTGCAGGCAGGTCTATCCCAACTGGGCATCGGGTCGGTCCCTCCCGTCTTGGATGAGGTCCAGACCGGAGATCTGCGGCGCAGCAGAAGAGGACAGATCAAAGTGCTGTTCTTCATCAACTGCACCGAAAGCAACCTTCCCAAGAAGGAATTCACGGCGGGGATCCTCACCGACGACCAGAGGGAAAAGCTCACAAAGCTCGACATGGAGCTGGCTCCCTCTGCCAGGGAGAACAGCATCAATGAGAGGTTCTATCTCTATGAGCTTTTCAATCAGCCGGAGGACATGCTGTACGTCACTTACAGCAAAAGGGACCGTAAGGGGGATGCCGTTTCGCCTTCTACCTATATTCCGATGATAACAGGGCTTTATGAGAGTCACCCCGTCGGCAGTTTTGACTCGGAAAGCGCCGCGCTTCCCGAAAACCGCAAAGAAGCCAGAAGACTGCTTTCCGCCTGCCTGCGGGAGTTCCTTGGTTCAAAGGAGCCGGACAGGGCTCGTCAGCTCTATGCTTCTTTTAAGAGCGATCCCTCTGAGGCTGCTTTTCTGAAGCTGGTGACGGAGGCCGGTTTCTTCATCCGCAGGAAAAAGAGCCTGCAGGAGCCGTCTGTGAAGCGCCTGTATCCCGGAAACATCGATACCAGCATCACCAGGCTGGAAAAGCAGGCCGGCTGCGCCTACAGTTCCTTCCTGCGTTATGACATGGGTCTGAAGGACCCGGAGCCTTTTGAACTGGATGTAAGAGACATCGGCAACATCAGCCATGCCCTGATAGAAAACGTGATACAAAGGCTCGTGAAGATGGGCATTGATCCCGACGCCGCTGATGACGCAATGTGCAGGAACCTGGCGGAAGACGCCTACGGGGAGATCTGCGCCCCCTATGCAGACCACATGGCTGATTCCGACAGGGACCGCTATTATATCAGCCGTCTGCGCAGGATGACGGAAAAGAACATCCGCGTAACCCTGGATCAGCTGGCGGGGAGCACTTTCCGCCCTGTTTTCACGGAAGCGGATTTTGACGGCCGCGATCAGGAAGAGCTGGTCTTTCCGGTCAATGAGAGCCAGAATATCATCATATCCGGGCGCATTGACCGCATCGACATAAGCCGGGGAGAGGACGGTCAGATCGCGCGGGTGATCGACTACAAGACGGGAACCGCCAAACTCGACATGAACAAGGTCGTAAAAGGCCTTAGCCTTCAGCTTATGGTCTATCTCCAGGCAGTGAAAGGTCTTTTCCGGGACGGCACTACTCCCGGCGGCGCTTACTACTTCAAGATCAAAAACCCCATGATCGAAGTAAAGCCGGGAGAGGATGATCCGGAGACGATCCGGGCGGAAGTCATGGATGCTATGAAACTTGACGGCCTGCAGATCGACTCGGATGCCGTAAGCGCCGCAGATCCCAATACAAAATCGGTAAAAGCCTCCCCCAAACAGCTGGAGATCATTCAAGACCTCGTCCGGCAGGAGATCATACGGCTCGGCAGGTCCCTGACACAGGGCGACATCGACGTGGTGCCCTACAGGCAGGGCAGCAGTACTCCCTGCGGCTTTTGCGATTACGCCGGAGTATGCGGCTTTGACGACAGACTGGCCGGATACCGTTACCGCAGGATACCAAAGAAAAGGAATGCAGACGTTGTAAAGGAGATCACAAATAGTGGCAGCAAGCGAGAGGACAATTGAACAACGGCAGGTGATCGAGCACCGTAACGGCGATCTGCTGGTCTCTGCCTCCGCGGGCAGCGGAAAGACCACGGTCCTCATCGACCACGTCATGGCGCTGGTCCTGGATGAAGAGCATCCCGTGGAAGTGGACCGCCTGCTGATCGCCACCTTTACCAAGGCAGCCGCCGAGGAGATGAAGACCCGTCTTGCGGCAGCCATAGACGCCAGGATCAAGGAAGGTTCGCCGGACGCGGCCAGGCTCCGCAGGCAGCGCCTGCTGATCCCCCACGCCCATATTTCCACGCTGGATTCCTTCTACAACTGGCTGGTGCGGAACTACTATCATAAGCTTAAGATCGATCCGGACTTCCGCATGGGAGATGACGGAGAAATGAAACTTATGCAGAAGGACACCGCCGACGTCCTGTTTGAAAAGCTCTATCAAAAAGGAGATCCCGGCTTTCTGGGCCTGGTGGATTCCTATGGGGGCGATAAGAACGATGAGGATCTGAAGAAAGACGTGATCAATCTCTACGGTTTTGCGCAGAGCTCTCCGGACCCGGATGAATGGCTGCGAAACAGCGCCAGGATCGTAGAGGCAGGTCTTGAGGATCCTGTGATCCATGACTGCGTCAGGATGATGAAAGCGGATCTTTCCGACATGAAGGACAGACTGCGTCAGGCCATCGATACCCTGACGCCCTCTGAGTCAAAGCTTCTCCCCAGGCTCACAGAGGAATACGCAATGCTGGAGAACCTGGACAGGGCTGAAGATATCTCAACATTCCTGCGTTTGCTCCACTTCGTATCCTTTAATGATCTTCCTAGAATCGGGAGTAAGGATAAGATCAACGCAGAATGGTCTGCTATCGATCTGCGGAATACCATAAAGAAGATCGTCAAGGAGCAGATGAGAGAGAAATTCGGCATGGAAAACCCGGTACTGATCAATGATCTGGCCCCTGCAGTAGCCGTCCATATGCGCGCTTTCGTGGATCTGACCATCGACTTCGGTAAAGCGTTCACAGAGGCAAAGCAGGAAAAGAACATCCTGGACTACGGCGACGTCAGCCATCTCGTGCTGCAGCTGCTTCGGGAAAACGAAGATATTGCCGCGGAACTGCGGAATTCTTTCGAGGAGATCATCATCGACGAATTCCAGGACATCAACCGCCTGCAGGAGGAGATCCTCCAGCTTCTGTCCGGGTCCGCCCAGGGCAGGCACGACCGCTTCATGGTGGGAGACGTCAAGCAGAGCATCTACGGCTTCCGAATGGCGGAACCCGACATCTTCCAGGACAAATATGAGACCTTTTCCCCTGCAGAGGGATCCGATCACAGAAAGATCGACCTGAACGCCAATTTCCGCAGCAGAAGAGAGGTGCTGGACGCGGTAAACGCCATATTCTCCCGTGTGATGACGAAGGAGTGCGGCCGGGTGGATTACCAGGGCAGCGCCATGCTGAAGTACGGCGCGAAGGACTATGAAGAAGCTCCTGATGACAGGTACAAAGCCGAGCTGATCCTGGTGGAAAAACCTGAGGACAAAGAAGATGATGCGGAGATCAGAGAGATCGCCAATAGGATCAAGGAACTGACGGACCCGGCGACCGGGCTGCAGATCTTTGACAAAAAGGAAAAGATCACCCGTCTCGCGGAATACCGGGACATTGTGGTCCTTGCCCGCTCCGCCCATTCTGTCTCCGCCGATTATGTGGCGGCTCTCCGGGAAGCTGGGATCCCCGCCGCCGCAGACAAAAAGGCCGGCTTCTTCACCGCGCCTGAGATCGTGCTGATCTGCAGCATGCTGAAGATCATCGACGACCCCCGTCAGGATATCCCCCTGATGTCCGTGCTGGTATCCCCCATGTTCGGACTGGATGAGGACCTGATCCTGAATCTGCAGCTGGACCATCGGGCAGGAGAAAAGCGCGGCACTTTGAACGATACCCTGTACGACGCGCTGCTGTTCTCCGATGATTCCAGGGTCAAGAATTTCATAGAAACGCTGAACCGCTACAGGGATTATGCTGGATATCACTCCATCCACGAACTGATCAGCCTGATCCTGGAGGATACCGGCTATCTTTACTATGCTTCTGCCCTCACGGACGGCGGCATCCGGCAGGCCAATATCGAGATGCTGCTGGAGCGGGCCATCGACTTTGAGGCCACAAGCTATTCCGGGATCTTCCAGTTCAACCGGTACATAGAACAACTGAAAAAGTATGAGATCGACTACGGAGAAGGGGATTCTCTGCGGGAACAGGACAATATCGTGCGCGTTCTGAGCGTACACCAGAGCAAGGGCCTGGAATATCCCATCGTCTTCCTGGCAGACTGCAGCCATCAATATAACGATTTTGACAGCTCTGCGTCCATCCCCCACCATCCCAGATACGGGATCAGGGCAAACTATATGGACAGGGAGCGGAACATAAAAGTCAATACCCTGTCAAAAGGGGCTCTGGGATACTTTATTAAACGGCGGAACAGGGAAGAGGAACTGCGCATCCTTTACGTGGCCATGACCAGAGCGAGGGAAAAGCTGATCATCACAGGAACTGAAACAAAGAAAAAAGGGGCCGAGACTCCCGGAAAAGAGTATTTCTTTGCCGATAAAACGACCCTGCCGCCCTGGCTCATCTTTTCCTTCTCCAACAATTTAAGCCTGATCAAGGCTGCTATCGGAGAAAATACGACGGCCTTAAACATCATACGTAAAACTGAGAATGAAATTGAGAAGGATGAAGAGAGCAGGATCCGCGACATCCTGCAGAACCGCAGGGAAATGGAATCCCTTGACCCGGAAACCACTTATGACGCCGCTCTTAAGGAGCAGCTGGAGAAGATCAAGGCTTTCGCCTACCCCTGGCAGAGCGCCACGGAAAACCGAAGCGTATACGCGGTCTCAGACCTGAAAAAGAAGGCCACGGAGCGGGACCTGGTGATCCGGGCGGACGGGGACGAAGGCGCTGAAGACGTCCTAAAGAGGGACGAGGTGATCCGCACGGACGGAGATGAAGGCGCAGAGGACGCCGCGAAGCGGGGCACCGCCTATCACCTGCTGATGAGTAAGGTGGATCCGGAACGGGGCACGGAGATCCTGTACATCAAGGAAATGCTTGCGAAACTGATGAAGCAGGGCCAGATCGAACCGGACATCGGGGCTCAGCTGCATCCCGAGTGGATCCGCAGCTATTACACCACGCCCATCGGCAAAAGGACGGCGGATGCCCATCGGGAGGGTAGGCTCTACCGGGAAAAGCCCTTTATTCTGGGCAAGCCCGCGGACGTGGTGGATCCTTCCAACAGCCCGGACGATACGGTGATGATCAAGGGCGTCATCGACAATTTCTTCATTGAAGACGACGGCATCGTTCTGGTAGACTATAAGACGGACCGCATCCGGCCCGGTGAGGAAGGGCTGCTGGCCGACCGCTACCGCACCCAGCTCGTCTACTACGCCCAGGCCCTGGAAAACGCCTTCAAGCGGCCTATCAAGGAAATGTACCTGTATTCCTTTGCACTTGGAAAAACGATCGAGGTGAGACCATGAATCTGGAACATGATATTTTATCTTTCAATAATCTGAAGACCCAGCCTTTTACCGGCAGCCATCAGGGCATGCGATACTGCATCAGAAAGATGGGAGACGAGAAGAAAGGGGAACCCGTCTTTCTGGAAGCTTTTGCCTGGCCGGAACCCTTCAGCCTGAAGCATACGAATGAAGCTCTTATAGAACGGGAGGAGTTCTCCTACAGCGAAGAAGGCCGGGCCGAGGCCATCCGGTGGCTGGAAGAGCGGTATGAGGCCAGAAAAGGATCCTGGAATTCAAAATTGTAAAGAAATTCTGCTTGACAAACCGGCACAAACCTATTAAGATACCCTTTGCGCGCTGTAAAGGGTATCTTCTTTACATTGCGACAAATCTTCCGGAGGGACGCCTTGAACCAGATCGAGGAGATCGTTGAACAGAGCCTGCTCTATGACTTTTACGGAGAACTGCTGACAGAGAACCGCAAAAGGATCTACGAGGCTGTCGTGTTTCAGGATCTTTCCCTTTCTGAGGTGGCGGAGCAGGAAGGCATCACCCGCCAGGGCGTATTCGACATGCTGAAGCGCACCAACAAGGCGCTGGCGGAATACGAAAGAAAACTGGGCCTGGTGGAAAAGTTCAGCAGGACGAAGAATTCTCTGGCGATGATCCGCCGCTTCGCGGATGACATCGAGCAGGGCGGAGACACGAAGGAGGATCTGGACCAGATCCGGAAGCTGACGGAAGAGATCGAGGCGGTACTGTAATGGCATTTGAGGGCTTAAGTGAAAAACTTCAGAACGTCTTCAGGAAACTGCGCGGCAAGGGCAGGCTTTCGGAGGCCGACGTCAAGGAGGCCATGAAAGAAGTCCGGCTGGCGCTGCTGGAAGCTGACGTCAATTTCCGCGTGGTCAAGAACTTCGTGAAATCCGTTGAAGCCCGTGCCGTGGGCGAGGACGTCATGGAGAGCCTGACTCCCGGACAGATGGTCATCAAGATCGTCAACGAGGAACTGATTCACCTTCTTGGGGACAAGGAAGAGCCCCTTCCTTTGAAGCCCTCATCGGACATCACCGTGATCATGATGGCGGGCCTTCAGGGCGCCGGCAAGACCACCACGGCCGCCAAGATCGCCGGAAAGCTGAAAGCCTCCGGCAGGAAGCCTCTGCTGGTGGCCTGCGACGTCTACCGTCCCGCGGCCATCGAACAGCTGAAGATCAACGGCAAGAAGCAGGACGTGGAAGTCTTTTCCATGGAGAACGGCGAAACGCCGGTGGAGATCGCCAAAGCCGCCTATGACTATGCCAAGAAGAACGGCTTCAACGTGATCCTGCTGGATACCGCCGGCCGTCTGCACATCGACGCCGAAATGATGGAAGAGCTGAAGAACATCAAGGCGGCGGTGAACGTGGACTGCACCATCCTTACAGTGGACGCCATGACCGGCCAGGACGCTGTAAACGTGGCTTCGGAATTCGACGGTACCGTGGGCACCGACGGCGTGATCATCACCAAGCTGGACGGCGATACCAAGGGCGGCGCGGCCCTTTCCATCCGCGCGGTGACCGGCAAGCCCATCTTTTACGCTGGCATGGGCGAAAAGCTCTCCGATCTAGAACCTTTCTATCCGGACCGCATGGCCTCCCGCATCCTGGGCATGGGCGACGTGCTGACCCTGATCGAAAAGGCCCAGGCGGAGATCGACGAGCGGGAAGCGCGGGAACTGGAAGCCAAGATCCGCAAGGCGGAGTTCAACTTCAACGATTTCCTGGACCAGTTCAAGCAGATCCGCAAGATGGGAGGCCTTACCAGCCTGCTGGGCATGATCCCCGGCATGGGCGGAAAGATCCGCGCCGAGGACATCCCCGACGAAAAGGCGGTGAAGAGGATCGAATCCATCATCCTTTCCATGACCAATGAGGAGCGGGAGAAGCCGTCCATCATCAACCCTTCCCGCAAGAACCGCATCGCGAAGGGCGCCGGGGTGGACATTTCAGAGGTCAACCGGCTGATGAAGCAGTTTGAGCAGTCCAAGAAGATGATGAAACAGATGTCAGGTCTTTTGGGCAAGAAGGGCCGTTTCGGCGGTCTCGGAAATTTGCCTTTTTGATACAAAAACAATTTAGGAGGAACATAAGATGGCAGTCAAGATTCGTTTGAGAAGGATGGGCAAGAAGAAAGCTCCTTTCTACAGAGTTCTCGTTGCGGATGCACGCTCTCCCAGAGACGGCAGATTCATTGAGGAGATCGGTTATTACGATCCCAACCAGGAGCCCAGCGTGATCAAGATCGATACCGAGAAAGCGAAGAAGTGGCTTGAGAACGGCGCGAAGCCTTCCGAGACCGTCGCTAAGCTCTTAAAGATCGCTGGAGTAGAGTGATCGGAGGAGCGCATGAAGGAATTGGTCGAAGTGATCGCGAAGGCATTGGTGAACTATCCCGATGAGGTCGTGGTCATCGAAACTGAGGAGAACGGCGAGACCAGGCTGGACCTTTCCGTCGACCCCTCTGACATGGGAAAAGTGATCGGCAAGCAGGGCCGCATCGCCAAGGCGATCCGCACCGTGCTGAAGGTCGCGGCTTCCAAAGAAAACAAGCGGGTCACCCTGGACATCAACTAAGGGTGACGCGGACAGACTGATGAATGACTATTTCCGTGTAGGCGTCGTGACAAATACACACGGCCTGAAAGGCGAGATCAAGGTCTTCCCCACCACCGAGGACATCCGCAGATTCGACGATCTTATGGAAGTCCTGATCGACAGCGGGGAGGGCCTTTGTCCCTATGCCGTAGCGCAGGTGAAGTACAGCAAGAACCTGGTGATCGTAAAACTGGAGGGCGTGGACACCATTGAAACGGCGGAAGCTTTAAAGGGCCGCGACATGATGGTGAGCCGCGAAAACGCCATTCCCCTGGAAGAGGGAGAGTTTTACATCGCCGACGCGCTGGGACTGCCTGTGTTCGGGGAGGACGGCGTCCAGATCGGAACGCTGAAGGAGATCTTCCCCACCGGCGCCAACGACGTGTACGTAGTGAAGCGGCAGGGAAAGAAAGACCTGCTGCTCCCCGGCATTCCTCAGTGTGTTAAAAAGGTGGACGTCGAAGCCGGACGCATCGACGTTGTGGTCCTGGACGGGCTGGAGGATCTATGACGTTCCACGTGCTCACTTTGTTTCCCGAGATGGTGGAAGAGGTGCTGCATACCAGCATCATCGGCCGCGCCCTGAAGGCGGGGCACATCGCCGTGGAAGTGATCAACATCCGGGACTTCTCGGACCGGGGAAACGGCCGCGTGGACGATTATCCCTACGGCGGAGGCGCCGGCATGGTGATGCAGCCGGGCCCCATCGACAAGGCCTGTCAGAAAGCCATGGAGACCGCCGCCCCCGGCACAAGAGTGATCTACACCTCTCCCCAGGGAAAGGTCTTTGACCAGAAGATGGCGAAGGACCTGGCGAAGGAAGAGGACCTGATCATTCTCTGCGGCCACTACGAAGGCGTGGATGAGCGCATCATCGAAAAGATCGTCACGGACGAGATCTCCATCGGGGACTACGTCCTGACCGGCGGGGAGCTTCCCGCCCTGGTGATGATCGACGCCATCGCCCGCATGGCTCCCGGTGTTTTAAAGAACGAGGAGTCCGGCGTGGAGGAGAGCTTCTCCGAAGGCCTGCTGGAGTATCCTCAGTATACCAGACCCCCGGAATACGAGGGCATGAAAGTGCCGGAGATCCTTCTGTCGGGAGACCACGAAAAGGTCCGGGCCTGGCGCAGGGAGCAATCCCTGGCAAGGACCCTCAAAAAGCGTCCGGATCTGCTGAAAAATCGCTGAAAAACGTTGTAAAAACGTGAAAAAACGCTTGCAAAACCAAAACAGGTATGGTATTTTAGGCAGGCGTGAAAAGATGGCCCTCTGTCGTGTGTGGGCGAAAGCCAGCGTTAACGGACATCTATTAAGGAGGAAGAAATGAACGAAATCATCAAGAAGATCGAAGCTGCTCAGTTAAAGGAGAGCGTTGCCGAGTTCAACATCGGCGACACCGTCAGAGTTCACGCTAAGATCAAAGAAGGCAACCGTGAAAGGATCCAGGTCTTCGAAGGCACCGTCCTGAAGAGACAGAACGGCGGAGCCCGCGAGACCTTTACCGTAAGAAAGACTTCCAACGGTATCGGCGTCGAGAGAACATGGCCGCTGCACTCCCCGAACATCGACAAGATCGAAGTCGTTCGCAGAGGTAAAGTCAGAAGAGCCAGACTCAACTACCTGCGTGACCGCGTCGGCAAATCCGCCAAGGTCAAGGAAAAGGTCAGATAATCGGCGAAGGGGACAACGCAAGGTTGTCCCTTTTTCAATTTGAAAGGCAGCAAGTCCATGGCACAGCCAGTCATAAATGATGTCCGCGCTACCCGCACGGTATTTTCGGAAGTGATACGCTGGATCGTCCAGGTCTGCGTGGTGATCAGCCTCGCGCTCCTGGTGATCTGGTGCTTTGGCGTGCGCGTGGAGATCTCAGGACATTCCATGGAGCCCAGCCTGAACGAAGGCGACGTGGTGCTGATCGACCGGGTGGCCTACCTGCTGGGCGACGTGGAGCGCTTTGACGCCGTGGGCTTTTATAAAGACGGCAAGCTCATCGTCAAGCGCGCAGTGGGTCTGCCCGGGGAGACGGTGCAGATCGTCAACGGGGAAGTGCTGATCAACGGCACCGTGGAAAAACTGCCGGAGTACATGGCATATTACCTGGTACCGGGACTTGCGGACGCTCCCCTGCAGCTGGGAGAGGATGAATACTTCCTGCTGGGGGACAACGGAGAGAGCAGCGAGGACAGCCGCTTCCAGACCATCGGAAAGGTAAGGCGGGACGTCATCAGCGGCAGAGTCTGGTTTCGCATCTCGCCCTTCAAGGACATCGGGAGGATCACCAAATGAGCATGAACGTGCAGTGGTATCCCGGCCACATGACCAAGGCCCGCCGCGCCATGCAGGAGCAGATCCGGCTGATCGACCTGGTGATCGAGCTGACCGACGCCAGGCTCCCCATGTCCGGCCGCAACCCTGATCTAAACGAGCTTTCAAAGAACAAAGCAAGGCTGCTGATCCTGAACAAGGCGGATCTGGCGGATCCCGAGGCCACGAAGCAGTGGAGCAAGCACTTTGAAGCGGAGGGGATCCAGGTCCTGACACTTGACTCCAGGAAGAACACCGGCACTCGCAGCATCGACGCGGCCATTGCCAAGGCAGTGGCGGAGAAGACGGAGCGTGACCGCAAGCGGGGCATTCTGAACCGTTCCGTAAAGGTAATGGTGGTAGGCATCCCCAACGTGGGGAAATCCACCTTCATCAATTCTCTGGTGAAACGATCCGCGGCGAAGACCGGGGACAAGCCCGGCGTGACGAAGGGCAACCAGTGGATCCAGCTGAAAAAAGGCGTGGACCTGCTGGATACTCCCGGCGTACTTTGGCCGAAGATCGACGACCCCCAGGTGGGCATCCGCCTGGCTCTGGTGGGCACCGTCAACGACATGATCCTGGATACAAGAGAGCTTTCCATGCAGGGTCTGGAGTATCTGAAGGAGCACTATCCCGGACTGCTGGCGGATAAGTACGGTCTGGACGAAAGCCTTTCCCCTGCGGAGCTTTTGCAGCAGCTGGCGGAAAACAGGAAACTGATCAAGAAAGGAGCCCAGCCGGATACGGACCGCGCCGCGTCCATGTTTTTGGACGACCTGCGGGGCGGTAAGATCGGCCGGATCACCTTTGAATGGCCGGAGGAGGAAGATGGCAAGGAAGCTTGATCCCGAAGCCGAGCATCTGCGGCTTTTGGCCATGCGTGAATATGAGAACAGCCTCGGCGACGTGGAATTCATCTGCGGCATCGACGAGGCCGGACGCGGACCCCTTGCCGGGCCCGTGGTGGCCGGCGCCTGCATTCTGCCCAGGGATCTGGACATCTGCTATCTGAACGATTCCAAAAAGCTCTCGGAGAAGCGCCGGGAAGAGCTCTATGAGATCATAAAGGAAAAGGCCGTTGCCTGGGGCGTTGGCATCGTGGATCAGACGGTGATCGACGAGATCAACATCCTTCAGGCCACCTATCTGGCCATGCGCACGGCCATTAAGGCCATGGGCGTGGTTCCCGGCATGCTGCTTAACGACGCCGTGACGATCCCCGGCATCGATATCCCCCAGCTGCCCATCATCCACGGGGACGCCAAAAGCGTCTCCATCGCCGCGGCCAGCATCCTGGCCAAGGTCACCAGGGATCACATCATGCTGGAATACGACAGGATCTATCCCGGCTACGGCTTCGCCAAACATAAGGGCTACGGCACAGCCGATCACATCGCGGCCATCAAGGTCATCGGTCCCTGCGAGATCCACCGCAGGACCTTCATCAAGAATTTCATCTGACCGCTTCGCGGTCCTCTGCCTTTTTCAGGAGACTTCCATGAAACAGAATAACAGAAGAGTAGGGTCCCGTTTCGAGGACCTGGCCTCCGCCTACCTTCAGGAGCGGGGTTATTACGTCATTGCAAGAAATTACCGGAACCGTTTCGGCGAGATAGACATCATCGCAAAGGCGCCGGACGATACGCTGGTCTTCGCGGAGGTGAAATACCGCAGTACAGACGCAATGGCGGCGCTGGAGGCCGTTACACCTGCCAAGCGCCGCCAGATCTCGCGGATCGCGCTGTTCTATTTAAATCAAATGAAAGCGGGGATCGACCTGCCCTGCCGCTTTGACGTGATCGGCATCGACGGGCTGGACCGGATCACCCACGTGGAAAACGCCTTTGACTTTGTTCAATAGTGGATCACGTTGTCGGCGCCGCGGATGGCCGCGATGACAGGCTCCGCCTCGGGTGAAGTCAGGTAATTGTAAGTGCAGTCCGGCAGATGTCCCTGCAGTTCCTGCAGGCGGCCTTCCCTGATGGCCTGACGCACCATGGAGGCGCTTATGATATCATCGTCCGCCTTGAAACGGGGGACGATCACGCATTCCACGCCTGCCTTGGGCAGCTCTTCCTGCATCACGCTGTTGTAGATGGCCGTGACGTGGCTGAAGGGCTCGTCGCCGAAATAGCGGACGTTTACACCCAAAGCTTCGGCGATCCTGGCGAAAACGTGAGCGTCCAGCCGGGCATGGGAAGTGATGACCAGATCCGAATCCTTCAGAAAATAGGAGGGGAAGGTGGCGTTGGAGATGATGTAGCTGCCGGACTGGTGATACACCACGTTGTCCAGATGAGCCGTGCCTTCCCGTACCAGCCTGTAGCGAACGGAAAAGGGCACCAGAGAGACGTCCTCCGAGACCACGAAAAGATGGACCGCGTCACATTCCCGGCTGGCCTTTTCCACCAGCAGCTGATGCCCTATGGTAAAGGGGTTGGCGTTCATGACGATGGCGGCAATGCGGCTGCCGTCCTTTTTCGTGGCGGCCAGATCCTCCAGATAGCCGGCAAAACCGGTGCGGCGGTTCTCCATGAACACCACGCGGCCGTCCACCCGGGCGATCTCATAAAAGCCCAGATCGTGGAAGAACTTGGCAGAGTCGCACTTGGTATAGAGGAACAGATCGAAATTTCCGACGGACTGCTGGTGCTCCATCAGGTGGGTGACCACCTGGTTCAGCAGCCCTTCTCCCTGGTGGTCCGAACTGACCGCCATACAGCGCAGGGTATTCTTAAAGCAGGAGCCTGTAGCCACC
>JAGAEH010000215.1 GCA_017613225.1 Lachnospiraceae bacterium | reverse complement strand
TTGCCGTATCCAGGATCCGCACGCCTTCCGGCACCCCGCCGGGCAGCGTCAGATATCTTTCAATGATCTTCCGGTCCTTCCAGAAGTGCATGGGCAGGACGTATTTCGGCCTGCAGACTGTCAGGAAATAAGCCATGCCCTCCGCGAAATTGTCCTCCAGCCGGTCATCCAGCACCACGAAGGCCGCGTCCGGCCGCTTGTTGTTCAGCAGGCCGATTTCCCGCTTAAAGACCTTTTCCTGATCCGCCAGCCACTCCGGATCCTCCCCCGGCCAGTCCCACCAGTGCAGATCGCCGGCGTGGAACAGGCTCTCCTGCCCCGTCTCCACGGCAAAGGCCACGCCTTCGTCGGTGGAAAGAAGGGTCTGCACCGTGCCCAGTCCGGGGATCTCATAAGTCTGATCCGCCTCCAGAAAGCGCACGTCCGCGTTCTTCGGGACTTTCCGGCTCCCCCTGATGTCAAAGGAGAGCAAATAAAAGACCGGCCGCCCCTTTCCCGCAAGGGAAAAGACCGCCGGATCAAAATGATCTCCGTGGATGTGGCTGACAAAGACATAGAGCGGCTTGCCCGCCGCCTTATTTTCGATCAGGGACAGATCGCCGCGATAGTAATCAAAGAGCAGGAGCGCATGCTGCGTCTCCGCCAGAAAACCGCTGTGTCCCAGATAGTCGATGGTCATGGATCAAACCTTTTATCAGGCGGCCCGGTATTGCTTCACCGCCTGATCCTCCGGTCTCATCCTATCATTTTTCCGTACGGTGCTCAACCGGAAATTGAACCGGCCTTGCGGTAGGCCTCAGTCCCTGCCTTCGTTGACGATCTCCGCCAGGATGTACTCTCCCCAGGAGTACTCGGGCAGAAACTCTCCCTCGAACAGGGCCCGATGCTCCGGATCCCCGTCCTTCCAGTCGTAATAGTCGCAGTCGAACAGCCTGGTATCCACCATCTGGCCCCGGGGCGTCCGCACCAGCAGCCCCTCCAGGCCCGCCTTCTTCAGCGCGGCCCGCAGCCTGCGCAGCGCGTTGTAATAGACGCTCATGTTCACGTTGCTGTAGGGCCGGCCCTCCCAGAGCGTGGAATAGATCTCCTCGTTGCTGATCTCCTTGCCGCGGCGGGTCACCACCAGGGCCAGGATCTCCTTGGCCTTGCCCACCAGCGGCACCGGCTTTCCGTCCTTCATCACCGTGAAGCGGCCGAAGGTCCGGATCCGCACCGGCTTCTTCTGCCTGGCGGCCAGCGCCTCCAGCTTTTCCATCATCAGGACCAGCACTTCCCTGGTGTAGGGCTTTACCACGTAGTAGTCGCCGCCGATCATGTTGGAGTCTCGGATGTATTCGTCGTAGGCGGTGACAAAAACGATGATGATATCCTCCCGCAGCTTCCGCAGCTTTTTCGCCAGCACGATGCCGTTGGTCACCGGCAGCTCAACGTCCAGAAAGGCCACGTCCACCCGGTTTTCCTTCGCGTAAGCCAGCGCCGTCTCCGCGTCCTGGAACTGTCCTACCACACTCAGTCCCGGCAGTCCCGCGGAAAGCCGCATGAACTTGGTGATCATTAAAGGTTCATCGTCCACGATGATCGCTCTCATTTTCTTTCCTCCCTTCCTGCATCCTGTCCCGGGGGATCCGGACCGTCACGGCCGTACCACTGCCCGGCACGCTGCGGATCTCCACCGAAGCCCCCATCAGTTTCTCCAGCCGGAATGTGATGTTCTGCAGACCGGTGGAATCCCGCTTTCCCTCTGCCAGCTCCCGCTGCATCTTCTTTACGTTAAAGCCCACGCCGTCATCTTCCACCCGGATCACGAAGCCCGGCCGATCCTCCCAGGTCCGCAGCGTCACCGTACCGCCCTGCCGGCCCCGCTGGTAGATCCCATGCCGGATGGCGTTTTCCACCAGCGGCTGGATGGTGAGGGGCGGCACGAAAAAGTCCGGCGCCTCGATGTCGTAGCGCATTTCCAGCCTGTTGCCGAAACGCATCTTTTCGATGTTCGCGTAGGCCCTGATGTTCTCCAGTTCCTGGGAAAAGGGGATGGGCTCGTCGTGGGTCATGGCCCGCACGCAGCTGCGCAGGTGCACCGTAAAGTCTCCCAGAAGCCGGGAAGCATATTCCGGATCGGTCAGCATGATCTCCTGGATGGAGCCAAGGGCATTGTACAAGAAATGGGGCTGCATCTGGCTGGTGAAATTGTGGATGCGGCTCATGTGCAGCGCGTCCTCCAGCTTTCTCAAATCCTCTTCCCGTTCCTTACGCATGGCGCGGATGGCCTCCTTGTGGGCCGCCTCCTGCCGGATCAGCTGGTCCACGCTGCGGACTCCCATCAGGATGAGCCTTCTCCCCTGGGCCGTATGGCTGATGGCCCGCAGCTGATGATAGATCTGCCGGCCGCACCGGTCCACCCGATAGACCAGGGGATAGGTCTTCTCATTCTCGGTTCCGGAAAGCAGCGCCTCTTTTTGCATGTGCCGCAGCACGTACTCCCGGTCCTCGGCGGTGATGGTACGTTCCACCATGTCCGAAAGCTCTGCAAAAAAGTCCTCCCCTTCCGCCGCCAGCTGCGGCTTCGGACAGAACTCGCTTTCGCAGAAACAGCGGTACCTGTGCGTATCCGGATCTATCTCATAGATGCTTTCATAGTTTTCGAACAAGGCCCTGGCAAGGATCTCAAAGGAGTCCTCCGGCGCCATGCCATCTGTGACCGGTTTCAATGTCATGATGATCTCCTGGCCCATGTTTGTCCCCCTGTATCTGAACCATACCATAAGTATAAAAACACAATACGAACGTTTTTGTGAAGAAAAACGCCTTCCCCGGGCATTCTTGCCGCAGGAAAGGCGTTTTCATGTTTATTGTCTGATTCAGAAGAAACGGTTGGGATCAAAAGCCGAAACATCCAGGTCCGTGTGTCCTTCGCAGATCAGATCCGTCAGGATCTTTCCGGTGATGGGCGCCAGGGCGATGCCGTCGCCCTCGTGGCCCGCCGCCATGTAAAAGCCGGGGAGTCTGGAGATCTCCCCCAGCAGCGGCCTGCCGTCCGGCGTGTAGGGCCGGAAGCCCGTAAAGAAGCGGATCACGTCCACGTCCTCCAGAGCCGGGAAGAAGCGGATCGCCCGCTTCATCATCACGTCGATGGCCTCGAAAGTGTTGCTGCGCTCAAAGCCTGCCAGTTCACGGGTGCAGCCGATGATCATGCCGCCGTCCTCCGTCTGCTCGATGGACAGGGAGGAGCCCAGTTTCAGCACCCGCTTGTCCTCCACCCGGTCGGGCCAGAACTTGATGATGTTGTACA